>CALKVF010000075.1 GCA_937996535.1 uncultured Novosphingobium sp.
CGAGCGCGCCGCGGAAGATGAACGGGAAGCCGAGCACGTTGTTGACCTGGTTCGGATAGTCCGAACGCCCGGTTGCCACGATCGCATCGGGCCGCGCGGCCTTGGCCTCGGGCGGGGTGATTTCGGGATCGGGATTGGCCATGGCGAAGATGATCGGCGCGGGCGCCATCTTCTTGACCCATTCGGCCTTGAGCGCGCCGGCAGCCGAGAGGCCGAGGAAGATGTCCGCGCCGTCGAGCGCCTCTTCGAGCGTGCGCGCGGCGGTGTCGATCGCGTGGGCGCTCTTCCACTGGTCCATGCCGGTTTCGCGGCCACGATAGATCACGCCCGAACGGTCACACACGGTCACGTTCTGGTGCGGCACGCCCATCGACTTGATCAGCGCGGTGCAGGCCAGCGCTGATGCGCCCGCGCCATTGACCACGACCTTGACGTCCTTGAACGAGCGGCCGGTCAGGTGGCAGGCGTTGACGAGGCCGGCCGCCGCGATGATCGCGGTGCCGTGCTGGTCATCGTGCATCACCGGGATCTTCATGCGCTCGCGCAGCGCCTGCTCGATCACGAAACATTCCGGGGCCTTGATGTCTTCGAGATTGATCCCGCCGAAGCTCGGCTCCATCATCGCGACGGCTTCGATGATCGCATCGGGATCTTCGCTGGCCAGTTCGATGTCGATCGAATCGACGTCGGCAAAGCGCTTGAACAGCACGGCCTTGCCTTCCATCACCGGCTTGGAGGCGAGCGCACCCAGATTGCCCATGCCGAGGATCGCGGTGCCGTTGGAAATCACCGCCACGAGATTGCCGCGCGCAGTATAGTCATAGGCAGTGGCGGGATCGTCGGCGATCGCCTGGACCGGCACGGCAACGCCCGGCGAATAGGCCAGGCTCAGGTCGCGCTGGGTCGCCATCGGCTTGGAGGCGATGATCTCGATCTTACCGGGGCGAATGGTCTTGTGATAGAACAGGGCTTCGCGCTCGGTGAACCGGACGTTGCTTTCTTCGCGGGTATTATCGTCGGACAAGGGGGCAATCTCCTGAATTGGCCCTGCCCTAACGGAAGCGGGGCCTACGCGATAGGGGAAAGCTTCGATGGCAAGTCTCCCGAATCATCGATGGACGCGCTAGTCCGTGGCGATGCACGGCAAGTCCCCGACCGAAAGCGTCACTCCGATGATGGCGCAATACCTCGCGCTCAAGGCCGAGGCTGGCGATTGCCTGCTGTTCTACCGGATGGGCGATTTCTTCGAACTGTTCTTCGATGATGCCCGCCAGGCTGCCCAGATCCTCGACATCGCCCTGACCAGCCGGGGTGAGCACATGGGCGTGCCGATCCCGATGTGCGGGGTGCCGGTGCATTCGGCCGAGGGCTATCTTGCGCGGCTGATCAAGGGTGGTTGCCGGGTGGCGATCGCCGAACAGGTCGAAACCCCCGAACAGGCCAAGAAGCGCGGCGGATCGAAGGCGCTGGTCGCGCGCGACATCGTGCGCTTCGTCACCGCTGGCACGCTGACCGAAGAAGCCTTGCTGGAGCCGCGCCGCGCGAATGTGCTGGCGGCGGTTTGCGATCTGCGCGGGACCGTCGGGATCGCCGCCTGCGACATTTCGACCGGGCGGATGGAGCTGGAAGAATGTGCCGCCGACCGGCTGGGCGCGGCGCTGGCCCGCCTCGGCGCGAGCGAGATGGTCGCGCCCGAGGGCTGGGACGCTGCCCCGCACGATGCCATCCAGCGCCCCGCGCGCGATTTTTCGAGCGAGGGCGGCGAGGCCCGGCTCAAGACGGTTCACGGGGTCGCCACGCTTGACGGCTTCGGCGTGTTCAGCCGGGCGATGCTGGCTGCGGCCAGCGGGCTGATCGGCTATCTCGAACACGTCGGGCGCGGCAATCTGCCGCTGCTCCTGCCGCCGGTGGCGCGGGCGGGCGATGCTCATCTGGCGATGGATGAGGCAACCCGGGCAAGCCTCGAAATCCTCGTCTCCAGCCAGGGCGGACGGCGCGGCAGCCTGGTCGAGGCGCTCGACCGCTGCGTGACGGGGGCGGGTGCGCGCCAGCTCGCCGATGACCTTTCCGCCCCGCTGACCGATGCCGGCGCGATCGAGGCACGGCTCGAACTGGTCGCCTGGCTCCACGGCGATCCGCTGCTGCGCGGCGATCTGCGCGCGGTTTTGCGCAGTGCGCCCGATCTGGGCCGCGCGCTCGGGCGGGTGGTAGCCGGGCGCGGCAGCCCGCGTGATCTGGGCCAACTGCGCGATGGCTTGATCGAGGCGCGGCGGATTCACGATCAGCTGAGCCAGCGCGCCGATCGCCCCGCGCTGCTCGATCGGCTGCTGCCCGATCTGGCCGGGCACGGCGCGCTCACCGATCTCTACAACCGCGCGCTGGTTCCGGCCCCGCCGACCGAGCGTTCGCAGGGCGGGTTCATCGCCGAGGGCTATGACGCCGGGCTTGATGAACTGCGCCGGGTTTCGGGCGATGCCCGCCGCGCGATCGCCATGCTCGAGGCGAAATACCGCGATCAGACCGGGATTGCCGCGCTCAAGATCCGCCACAACGGGGTGCTGGGCTATTTCATCGAAGTTCCTGCCGGCCGCGCCGATGCGCTGATGGCACCCGACAGCGGCTTTGCGCATCGCCAGACGATGGCGGGTGCGGTGCGGTTCAACGCGGTGGCCCTGCACGAAGAGGCGAGCCGCATTGCCGAGGCGGGCGGCCATGCCCTCGCAGCCGAAGAAGCCCATTTCGAGGAACTGGTCGCGGTCGCCGTGGCCGCACGCCACGCGATCGCCGCCACCGCGCAGGCGCTGGCCCGGATCGACGTGTCCGCCGGTCAGGCCGAACGCGCTGCCGAGGGCGGCTGGACCCGCCCGGCGATTGCCGAGGACACCCGGCTCGAAATCGTCGGGGGGCGCCATCCGGTGGTCGAAGCCGCGCTGGCGGCCAAGGGTGAACGCTTTGTCGCCAACGATTGCCGCCTCTCGGCGCAGGACCGGCTGTGGCTGGTCGGCGGCCCCAACATGGGCGGTAAATCGACCTTCCTGCGCCAGAACGCGCTGATCGTGCTGATCGCGCAGGCGGGCGGGTTCGTGCCGGCCGAGCGGGCCGCAATCGGGCTGGTCGACCGGTTGTTCAGCCGGGTTGGCGCATCGGACAATCTCGCGCGTGGGCGTTCGACCTTCATGGTCGAAATGGTCGAAACCGCGGCGATCCTTGCTCAGGCGGGCGCGCGCAGTTTCGTGATCCTTGACGAGGTCGGGCGCGGCACCTCCACCTATGATGGCCTCGCGCTGGCCTGGGCGGTGGTCGAGGCGGTGCACGGGGTCAACCAGTGCCGCTGCCTGTTCGCCACCCACTATCACGAGCTGTCGCGGCTGGCGGAAAGCTGCGATGCCTTGTCGCTGCACCACGTTCGCGCGCGTGAATGGCAGGGCGATCTGGTCTTGCTGCACGAACTGGCCGAAGGGCCTGCCGATCGCTCTTATGGCCTCGCGGTCGCCAAGCTGGCGGGGGTGCCGGGGGCGGTTGTGGCGCGGGCCAAGGCTGTGCTCGACCGGCTGGAAAAGGGCCGCGCGCAAACCGGCGGGCTGGCTGCCGGGCTGGGCGATCTGCCGCTGTTCGCCGCCGCGCTTGAGCAGCAGGAGGAGACGGTTGATACCCTGCGCGAACGGCTCGGCGGGCTCGATGTCGACGCGCTGACCCCGCGCGAGGCGCTCGACCTGCTCTATGAACTCAAGCGCGAGGCCGGCAAGCTTCCTTAACCGCTGCCATGCTAGGGCCGGGACCATGTTGGGGTTCGGACCAAAGCTGAACACGGTGTTCCAGAGCCGCCGCAAGGCGCTGATCTGGGCGCTGAGCATTCTGGTGACCGCCTATTGCGCGGTGCCGGCTGCCGATCAGGCGCGCCAGCAGAGCGAGGACAAGGCCGCTGCGGCCGCCCTGGTTCACCACAAATCGCCCTGGGCGAAAGACTAGGCCAGATCAGCCCAGCCGGGCGAGTTCGGCCTCGACCCGGTCGATGATCGCATCCTTCATCCAGCGCTCTTCGGCGCGCTGCCGGGCAGCAGTGCCCAAGGCGGCGGAGCGCGCGGGATCATCGGCCAGCGCGGCAATCGCGCCGGCCAGCGCGGCGGCATCGCCCGGTGGGGTGATCATGCCGCAGCCGTCGACTTCGTCGTACAGCCCGGTGCCGGGCTCGGTGGTGGCCACCACCGGACGCGCCGAGGCGAGCATGTTGGTGAGCTTCGAGGGCAGCACCAGATCGGCAGCCCCGGCAATCTGGGGCAGCAGGTGGAGGCTCGCCATGGTCAGCATGGCCCCCATCTGCTCGGCCGGCTGGAGATCGTGGAGCTGGACGTTGGGCAGACCGCGGGCGAGGTCTTCCAAGGCCGCGCGGTTGGGCCCTTCGCCGCAGATCACGAAGGCCAGATCATCGCGGTGGCGCAGCAGCCGGGCCGCCTCGATCAGGATTTTGATCCCCTGCTTGCGCGCGATATTGCCCGAATAGAGCGCGACCTTGCGCGTGCCGAGGCCCCATGCACCGCGCAGCGCGTCGGCCCCCGCCGGATCGGGGGCAAAGCGCGCGTCGGCCCAGTTGCGCACTTCGAGCACGCGGTCTGCCGGCACGCCCTTGGCCACCAGCTTGGTGCACATCTGCGGGCTGATGGTCGAAACCCGGTCCCCCAGCCGCAGCAGCCGCGCCTCAAGCCAGCGCGCCAGGCGGGCTGCGATCCCGGTTTCGGGCATCAATCCGGTGGCGAGTGCAGCTTCGACTTCGAAATCCTGGACGTGGACCCACAGCTTGGCCCCGGCCAGCCGCGCGGCCAGCCAGGCGGTGACAACCCCGAGCAGCGCGGGAGCAATCGCGATCACCACCTGCGGGCGCTGATCGGCCGGGCGTAGCGCCGCCTTCAGCGCCGGTCCCAGCGCGCTCAGTGCGAAGCTCGCCAGATGGGCGATCCGCCGCGCGCCGCCGGGATTGGCGGGGACATAGTGCGGGCAGCGGGTGATGCGCACGCCGGCTTCGCGGGTGGTGCGCCAGCCGCGCGCGGCAAAGCCGGGATAGATCCGCCACTGCGGGTAATAGGGCATCCCGGCGATCACTTCGACCGCGCTGCCGCGCGTGGTCAGGGCTTCGGCGAGGCCCTGCGAATAGGGGCCGATCCCGACCGGTTCGGGCGCGTAGTTGAGGCTGACCAGCAGGATACGCCGCATGGGGAGCCCCGAAATTGCGGCGCGCGGGGCTTAGTTGCCGCGCTTGGGAACGGCAAAGGTGCCTGAAACGCGCCCGCCGCTGGTGCTGCCAACCGGGCTGCCCACGGCCGAGGAGCCGCCGCCCGCCGCGCCATCGACGCTGGCGACCCCGCTGGCCAGGTCAATCACCAGCCGCCCGCCGTTCAGCGTGTCGCCGCCGCGGTTGAGCGCGACATTGCCGACCATGGTGATGATCCGGCGGTTGAAATCATAGATCGCGACATCGCCGTGCGCGGCTTCGCTGCCGCGGGTCACGAAGACCCCGCCGGTTGCATCGATCCGCTGGATCTTGAGCGAGCCTTCGTCGGTATAGGCCACCGTGGTGCGCGCGGCGCGCAGGCGCAGGTCGCCCTGGCTGATGTCGACATTGCCCGACAGCACCACGCGGTTCTGCTTGTCCTGCAGCTCGATCCGGTCGGCGGCATAGTTGACCGGCGCGTTCGAATTGTGCCCGGCGATCGCCTGGGCATCGGTCCGCCCGGTCGCCAGCAAGGCCGCCGCGCCCAGTGCAAAGCCGGTCAGCAGCGATTTCAAGGCGGTGGACTGAAGAGAACCTGCGGCCATCACGGCATCCTGAGCTTGCCCGGCTCCATGCGGAGCCGCGCGTTTCCATCGAGCGTCACGGTGCGCTCGCCAAGGTTGGCGATTATCCTGTCGGCGCTGAAAGTGCCAGCCGGAATGGCACCGGTCACTCCGCCCGAACCGATCACGCGCCGCGCTTTGAGATCGATCGCGACATTGCTGGTGGTCATCCGGTAGCCATCGGCAGCGGAAAACTGGACCGGACCCGAAACCGCGACCTGTTCGGCGGCGTAGTCATAGGTGCCGCCTTTGGCGGTGAGTTCGGCCGGGCCGTCGCTAAGGCGGATCCGGGCGGCCAGATCCTGCATCCGCACCAAGGGATCGCGCAACGAAATCTGTGCGGCGCTGCCAGCGATGACGGTGAAGGGACGGCCTTCGTTATCGACCCCGCGATACATCGCATTGGCCACGTGCAGGCGCTCGGCGGTCATGGCCACCTTGGTCCGGTCGAGCAGGAAGCTGATTTCGCCGCGCGGAAACAGCGGGCCGATAATCATGATCGCGGCAACCACGCCAACCGCGCCCGGCAGCCACCGGGCCAGCACCCGCACCATGCGATCGTGGGCACCGCCGGGGGCGGCCCACAACCGGCGCTTGTCACGGATCTGGTCGGCGGCCTGCGTCATTTACGCCTTACGCCTCGTGGCTGAAGATGTCCTTGTCGGCCCACCCGGCAAGGTCAAGCCGCGCCCGGTCGGGCAGGAAATCGAAACAGGCCTGGGCCATCGCGGTGCGGCCTTCGCGCTCCAGTCGTTCGACCAGAATCGCGTGCATTGCATGGAGGTGGCGCACGTCGGAGGCGGCATATTCCTGCTGCGCATCGGACAAGACCGGGCCGCCCCAGTCGCTCGACTGTTGCTGCTTGGAGATTTCCTTGCCGAGCAGTTCGCGCACCAGATCCTTGAGGCCGTGGCGGTCGGTATAGGTGCGCACCAGCTTGCTGGCGATCTTGGTGCAGAACACGGGGGCGGCGGTGACGCCCATGTAGTGTTCGATCGCAGCCAGATCGAAGCGCGCGAAGTGGTAAAGCTTGATCCGCGCCGGGTCGGCCAGGACCGCCTTGAGGTTGGGGGCGGCGTAATCCGATCCGGGCTTGAACCGGACGAGGTGTTCATCGCCCCGGCCATCCGAAATCTGGACAAGGCACAGCCGATCGCGCGGGGTAATCAGTCCCATGGTTTCGGTATCGACGGCGACCGGGCCGGGGGCAAGTACGCCCTCGGGGAGATCTTCTTCGTGGAGATAGACAGCCATATCGCCAAGGTGCTTAGGCTCATCGCGGCCCAAGGGAAAGTCCCTGTGTGAAGGATCGGACGGCGATGACAGAGGCCGAGGCAATCCCCGAAAGCTGGCGCGCCGTGCTGGCCCCGGTGCTGGCCGCGCCCGCGGCCCGGCGGCTGGGAGAATTCCTCTCCGCCGAAGAAGCGCAGGGCAAGGCGATCTATCCGCCGCGCGGCGCCCGGCTGACGGCGCTCGCGCTGACCCCGCTCGATAAGGTCAAGGTCGTGATCCTTGGCCAGGATCCCTATCACGGGCCGGGGCAGGCGCATGGCCTGGCGTTTTCGGTCCAGCCGGGCGTGCGGGTGCCGCCGAGCCTGGTCAACATCTACAAGGAACTGGCCGCCGATCTGGGCCTGCCGATCCCGGGCCACGGCAATCTGACGCACTGGGCCGAACAAGGCGTGCTGCTGCTCAATGCCGTGCTGACGGTCGAGGATGGCCAGCCCGCCTCGCATCAGGGCAAAGGCTGGGAGGCGATTACCGATGCGGTGGTGGCTGCGACCGCGGCCAAGGCAGAGCCTTGCGTGTTCCTGCTATGGGGCAGTCACGCCCAGAAAAAGGCGCTGGCCGTGGCCGATCTCAAGCATTCGCGGCATCTGGTGCTGAGCGCGCCGCACCCCAGCCCGCTTTCGGCGCACCGGGGGTTTCTGGGCAGCCGCCCCTTCAGCCAGACCAATGCCTTTCTGGCGGTCAAGGGGCGCGGGCCGATCGATTGGCAGGTCTGAGGCGCTCGGCCCGCCCCTGCCGTGCGGGGGAGCGGGCGAGCGGTCTGCCTGATTACTGGTGGCGGTAAACCGCGCGTTCGTGGCTGAACGCCTTGAAGCCGAAGTAGCCGTGATAGCTGCCGAGCCCGCTCTGGTTGACCCCGCCGAAGGGCAGGTTGTTTTCCAGATAGTGCGAGAACACGCCGTTGATGGTCACCCCGCCCGACGAAGTGCGGGCGAGGATCTTGTCCACGGTGGCTTCGTCGTTGCTGTAGATGTAGAGCGCCAGCGGCTTGTCGCGCGCTTCGATGTAGCCGATCACCTGATCGAGATTGTCATAGGTCATCACCGGCAGGACCGGCGCGAAGATTTCATCCTGCAGGATCTTCATCTGCGGGGTGACATCGGTCAGCATGGTCGGGTGGATGGTCAGGTCTTCGGCTTCGAGCACGCCGCCGGCGGCCACGGTCGCGCCCTGGGCCACGGCATCGTCGAACATCGTCTTGACGCGGTTGAAGTTCGCCGCGTTGACGATCTGGGCGATGCCTTCCTTACGGATCTTGCCGTCCTCGCCGTAGAGGTTCTTGGCGACATTGGCCTTGAAGCCTTCGACCAGATTGGCCTTCTGGTCTTCCTTCACGAAGACATAGTCGGGGCAGATACAGGCCTGGCCGCCGTTGAACTGCTTGGCATTGGCGAGATCGGCGGCGATCTTGGCGATATCGGCGCCTTCATCGATGATCACCGGCGACTTGCCGCCCAGTTCCAGCGTGACGCTGGCGAGGTGCTTGGCGGCGGCGGCCATCACGATCTTGCCGACGCGGGTGCTGCCGGTGAAGAAGATGTGGCTGACGGGCAGGTCGAGCAGCGCGGTCGCCACCGAAACGTCGCCTTCGAACAGGGCCACTTCGTTTTCGTCAAAGACGGCGCGGATGATGCTGGCGGCAACGCGGGCGGTGGCGGGGCACAGGTCGGTGAGCTTGACCATGCAGCAGTTGCCCGCGGCCACGGCGGCGGCGACCGGGCCCAGCGTCAGGCCCAGTGGGAAGTTCCAGGGCCCGAGGATCAGGCACACGCCGCGCGCTTCGTAGACGATCTGGGCGCGGTCGTTGGGGTTCATCGACGGGGTGATTTCGGTCGGCGTCATCCACGCATCGAGGTTGTCGATATTGCGCTGGATGTTGGCAGTGATGTTCAGCACCTCGGTGATGCGGATTTCCTGCTCGGGCTTGCGGGTGTCTTCGAGCACGGCGGCGACGATGGCATCGGCGTGTTCTTCGACGGCGGCCTTGAGCTTGGCCAGCTTGGTCTTGCGGGTCGCCGCGCTCGACGCCTTGACGGCCCACTGGTTGTCCTGCTGCAGGGCAAAGACGCGGGCGATGTCGTTGGAAAGGTCGGCGGCGGTCTGGGTCGAGCTGGTCATGGTTCTTGCCTGTGATCGAATGGAAATGTGCGCTCGTTTAGAGCGAGCGCGCCCACCAAGGCAAGACCATATCAATTGTTAGAATGTGCCGGCGGACCTAGCCAAGCCGGCGCAGCACGGCTTCGGCCAGCATCGCGCCGAAGCCGGAGCCCTGACGCGGATAGAGATAGGGTTCGATCAGCTCGGCCTCGATCACTGCCAGTTGCCCGTCGGCGAGGCGGACCATGTCGATCCGGGCATAGAGCGGGGCGGCGCCAAACGGCAGCAGGGCAAGCACGGCTTCGGCGGCCGCGCGGTCGGCCGGGCTAGGCGCCAGCGCCACTTCCACCCCGCCGTAAAGCGACTGGATGCGATAGTCGCCCGCGCGGGCCTTCTTGCCCAATGCGTGGCTTAGCTGCCCGTCGATGAAGATGAAGCTGAGTTCGCCCTCCTGCTGGATCGCGGGGAGGAACGGCTGGATCATTCCGGCCTGACCCAAGGCCCAATCGGCGCTGGGCGGCGCGGCGCGGGTGAAGCTGTCCTGCCCTACTGCGCCCGCGCCAACCCGGCGCTTTACCACCACCCGGTCGGTGGCGAAGTGATCGAAGGCGGCGTCGATCGTAGCGGCATCGGGGGCATCGTGCCACAGCGTCGGGATCGACGGCGCGCCGGCTTCGGCCAGTTGGCGCAGGTACAGCTTGTCGGCGTTCCAGCGCACGACTTCGACCGGGTTGCAGACTGTGACCCCGGCGGCTTCCAGCGCGGTGAGCCGGGTCAGGAATTCGTCCTTGGCCTCGGTATAGTCCCAGGCCGTGCCAAGCAGCGCGAGATCGCAGGTGGTGAGTTCGTCAAGCGGGGCGCGCCAATCCAGCTCGACCAGTTCGACCCGGCCGGCCAACCCATCGCGCAGCGCGCCAACCTGTGCATCGTGCTCGAACGCATCGGGCCGCCGGGTGGGCGATCCGGGCAGGGTTTCGGCGCAGGCGAGGAAGGCGATCCGCTTGGTCATGGGCGGCGTCCTAGCCGGGATCGGGGAGCGGTCCAAAGCAAAACGGGGCCAAAGCGAAACGGGGCGCACCTTGCGGCGCGCCCCGTGATGTCGTGAGCGGTGCTGCCGATCAGCGCGGCAGCTCGGTCTTGCCCATCAGCGCCAGATCGACTGCGCGAGCGGCCTGACGGCCTTCGCGGATCGCCCAGACCACCAGGCTCTGGCCGCGGCGCATGTCGCCGCAAGCGAAGATCTGCGGATCGCTGGTCCGGTAGCTGAAGGTGTCGGCAAACACGTTGCCGCGCGCGTCGAGATCGACCCCGGCCTGATCGAGCAGGCCCTGCTTCTTGGGGCCAAGGAAGCCCATCGCGAGGAAGATCAGGTCGGCCTTGAGCGTGAACTCGCTGCCGGCCACTTCTTCCAGCTTGCCGTTCACCCATTCGACGCGGACGCAGTCGAGCCCGGTGACCTGGCCGCCTTCGCCGACCACGCGCTTGGTCAGGATTGCCCAGTCACGCTCGCAGCCCTCTTCGTGGCTCGAGGAGGTGCGCAGCTTCATCGGCCAATCGGGCCAGGTCAGTTGCTTGTTTTCCTTTTCAGGCGGCTTGGGCATGATTTCGATCTGGGTGACCGAAGCCGCGCCCTGGCGGATCGAGGTGCCGACACAGTCCGAGCCGGTGTCGCCGCCGCCGATCACGACGACGTGCTTGCCGGTGGCGACCAGCGAACCGCGCGGCGCGGCGCGGACTTCATCGTCGCCCGCGTTGCGCTTGTTCTGCTGGGTCAGGAATTCCATCGCGAAGCGCACGCCCGGCAGTTCGAAGCCGGGGATGTCGAGCGGACGGGGATCCTCGGCGCCGCCCGACAGGACGATCGCGTCGAAGTTTTCCTTGAGGCTGGCCATCGAGATCGTCACGCCGACCTCGGTCGAGGTGCGGAACTGGACGCCTTCGGCTTCCATCTGCACGATGCGGCGATTGATCACGTGCTTTTCAAGCTTGAAGTCGGGAATGCCGTAACGCAGCAGCCCGCCGACCCGGTCGTTCTTTTCGAACAGCGTGACCGAATGGCCCGCGCGGGCCAGTTGCTGGGCAGCGGCCATGCCGGCCGGGCCCGAGCCGACCACCGCGACCGACTTGCCGGTGCGGGTGGCGGGAACCTGCGGCACGATCCAGCCCTGATCCCAGCCCTTGTCGACGATCGCGCATTCGATCGACTTGATGGTGACCGGCTGATCCTGGATGTTCAGCGTGCATGCCGCCTCGCACGGGGCGGGGCAGATCCGGCCGGTGAATTCCGGGAAGTTGTTGGTCGAATGCAGCACTTCGAGCGCATTGATCCAGTCCCCTTCATAGACCAGGTGGTTCCAGTCGGGGATGATGTTGTTCACCGGACAGCCGTTATGGCAGTACGGGATGCCGCAGTTCATGCAGCGGCTGGCCTGCGCCTTGAGATCGCCTTCGGCGTGCGGGATCACGAATTCGTGATAGTGCCCCACGCGCTCCTTGGCGTCCGCATAGGTGCGGTCCTTGCGGTCAAGCTCGAGAAAGCCGGTTTCCTTGCCCATGTATCTTACTCCGCGGCCACCGAGGCGGCGCTAAGCCGCTCGGCCTCGATTTGCTTCAGCGCCTTCGCGTAATCGCGCGGCATGACCTTGACGAACTTCGTGATGGCATTGTCGAAGTCGTCCAGCAGGGCGCGAGCGCGCTTGCTGCCGGTGTGCAGGTGGTGGCGTTCCAGCAGCACCTTCAGGCGTTCGGCGTCGTGGCGCAGGTGGTCACCCATGCCGTTGTCGGCGACGCCGTTGGTGCGCTGCTGCGGGCGGCCCGCACCGTCTTCCTCGTCGCGCGCAGGGGTGAGCGCGATGAGATCGACCTGCGCCAGGTTGCACAGCTTTTCGAACTGGCCGTCCTCGTCATAGACGTAGGCGATCCCGCCCGACATCCCGGCTGCAAAGTTGCGGCCGGTCTTGCCAAGCACGCAGACCACGCCGCCGGTCATGTATTCGCAGCCATGATCGCCGGTGCCTTCGACCACCGCGATGGCGCCCGAATTGCGCACCGCGAAGCGTTCGCCGCCGACGCCGCCGAGATAGGCCTCGCCCGCGATCGCGCCGTAGAGCACGGTGTTGCCGACGATGATGTTCTGGGTGGGGTCACGATCGACGTTCGCCGGCTGGCGCACGATCACGCGGCCGCCCGAGAGGCCCTTGCCGACATAGTCGTTGCCGTCGCCGGTCAGTTCCAGCGTCACGCCGTGGGCCAGCCACGCGCCGAAGCTCTGTCCGGCGGTGCCGGTCAGGCGCACGGTGATGGTGTTGTCAGGCAGGCCGGCATGGCCATAGCGCTTGGCGACTTCGCCCGAGAGCATCGCGCCGACCGTGCGGTTGACGTTGATGACCTTGCGTTCGATCACCACCGGCTGCTTGCTGTCCAGCGCATCGGCGGCAGCGGCGATCAGGTCGTTGTCGAGCGCGCCGTCAAGGCCGTGGTCCTGGGTCTGCGACCAGCCGAGCGAGGGGCTGTCGCCCAGCGGAGCCTGGTAGAGGATCCGGCTGAGGTCGATGCCCTGGGCCTTCCAGTGGTCGATCGCCGGACGGGCGTCCATGCGGTCGACCCGGCCAACCATTTCGGCCAGCGTGCGGAAGCCCATTTCGGCCATGATCGCCCGCAGCTCTTCGGCAACGAAGAAGAAGTAGTTGATCACATGTTCCGGCTGGCCGGTGAAGCGCGCGCGCAGCACCGGATCCTGAGTGGCAACGCCGACCGGGCAGGTGTTGAGGTGGCACTTGCGCATCATGATGCACCCGGCCGCGATCAGCGGCGCGGTGGCAAAGCCGAATTCGTCGGCGCCGAGGAGCGCGGCAATCGCCACGTCGCGGCCCGTGCGCAGGCCGCCATCGGCCTGCACGCAGATGCGGCTGCGCAGGTTGTTGAGGATCAGCGTCTGCTGGGTTTCAGCAAGGCCGATTTCCCACGGGCTGCCCGCATGGGTGAGCGAGGTCAGCGGCGAAGCGCCGGTGCCGCCTTCGTAGCCCGAGATCGTGACGTGATCGGCGCGGGCCTTGGAAACGCCCGCGGCAACCGTGCCGACCCCGACTTCGGAGACGAGCTTGACCGAGATGCGCGCGCCGGTGTTGACGTTCTTGAGGTCGTGGATCAGCTGGGCCAGATCCTCGATCGAGTAGATGTCATGGTGCGGCGGCGGCGAGATCAGGCCGACACCCGGGGTCGAGTGGCGGGTCTTGCCGATGGTCTTGTCAACCTTGTCACCCGGCAGCTGGCCGCCTTCGCCGGGCTTGGCGCCCTGGGCCATCTTGATCTGGATGTCGTCGGCGTTGACGAGGTATTCGGTGGTCACGCCGAACCGGCCCGACGCCACCTGCTTGATCGACGAACGCATCGTGTCGCCGTTGGCCAGCGGGGTGAAGCGCGCCGGATCCTCGCCGCCTTCGCCGGTGTTCGACTTGCCGCCGATGCGGTTCATCGCCAGCGCCAGCGTGGTGTGCGCTTCCCACGAGATCGAGCCATAGCTCATCGCGCCGGTGGCGAAACGCTTGACGATGTCGCTGGCCGGTTCGACTTCGCTGATGTCGATCGGATGGTCAGCGGGCTTCAGATCGATCAGCCCGCGGATGGTGAGCATCCGGGCCGACTGGTCGTTGATCGTCTGGGCGAACTGCTTGTACTTTTCGGGCACGTTGCCGCGCACCGCGTGCTGCAGGGCGGCGATGTTCTCGGCCGTCCAGGCGTGCTGTTCGCCGCGCAGGCGCAGGCCATACATCCCGCCCACGTCGAGCATGTTGCGGTAGATCGGATTGTCGCCATAGGCCGCCTGGTGACGGCGCACGGTTTCCTCGGCGATCTGCTCCAGCCCGACGCCTTCGATGGTGGTCGCGGTACCGGTGAAGTAGTCGGCGATGAACTGGCTCGACAGGCCGACCGCGTCGAAGATCTGCGCGCCGCAGTACGACTGGTAGGTCGAGATGCCCATCTTGGACATGACCTTGAGGATGCCCTTGCCGACCGCCTTGATGTAGTTCTTCTGAACTTCATAGGTGGTGAGCGGCAGCTCCTTCTTCACGCGGATTTCTTCGAGCGTTTCAAAGGCGACATAGGGGTTGATCGCTTCGGCGCCATAACCCGCCAGCACGCAGAAGTGGTGCACTTCGCGCGCTTCGCCGGTTTCGACGACCAGACCGGTCTGCATCCGCAGGCCCTGGCGCACGAGGTGCTGGTGCACCGCGGCGGTGGCCAGCAGCGCCGGCATGGCGATGCGGTCCGGCCCTTGGGCGCGGTCCGACAGGATCAGGATGTTCTTGTCCTGCAGCACGGCTTCGGTCGCCGCCCAGCACATTTCCTTGAGGGCCATTTCGAGGCCGGCGGCCCCGGCCTTGGCATCCCAGGTGATGTCCACGGTTTCGGTGCGGAACGCGCCGTCGAGCGCGGCTTCGACCGAGCGGATCTTGGCCACGTCCTCGTTGGTGAGGATCGGCTGATCGACTTCGAGGCGCTTGTGCGTGCCGGCATCACGGCCGAGCAGGTTGGGGCGCGGGCCGATCATGCTGACCAGGCTCATCACCAGTTCCTCGCGGATCGGGTCGATCGGCGGGTTGGTGACCTGGGCGAAGTTTTGCTTGAAGTAATCGTAGAGTAGGCGGCTGCGATCCGACAGCACCGCGATCGGCGTGTCGGTGCCCATCGAGCCGAGCGGATCATCGCCCTTGGCGGCCATCGGTTCGAGGAACTTGGTCACGTCTTCCTGCGTGAAGCCGAAGGCCTGCTGGCGATCGAGCAGGCTGGTGGTTTCCACCGCCAGCTGCGCGAGTTCAGGCTCGACAACTTCGAGATCCTTGAGCTTGTACTGGGTGTTCTCCAGCCAGGCTTCATAGGGTTCTTCGGCAGCGAGCTGAGCCTTGAGTTCTTCGTCCTCGATGATTCGGCCTTGCGCGAAGTCGATCATCAGCATCTTGCCGGGCTGGAGACGCCACTTGCGCACGATGTTTTCTTCCTTGATCGGCAGCACGCCGCTTTCGGAAGCCATGACCACGAGGTCATCGTCGGTAACGAGGAAGCGCGCGGGGCGCAGGCCGTTGCGATCGAGCGTGGCGCCGATCTGGCGGCCATCGGTGAAGGCCACGGCGGCCGGGCCGTCCCACGGTTCCATCAGCGCGGCATGGTATTCGTAGAAGGCGCGGCGCTTGCCGTCCATCAGCGGGTTGCCGGCCCAGGCTTCGGGGATCAGCATCATCACTGCGTGGGCAAGGCTGAACCCGCCAGCGAGCAGCAGTTCAAGCGCGTTGTCGAGGCAGGCGGTGTCCGACTGACCGTGCGGGATCAGCGGCCACATCTTGTCGAGATCGGCGCCGAGCAGCTCCGATTCCATCGTGCGGCGGCGCGCGTTCATCCAGTTGACGTTGCCGCGCACCGTGTTGATTTCGCCGTTGTGGGCGATGAACCGGTAGGGGTGAGCAAGCCGCCAGCTGGGGAAGGTGTTGGTCGAGAAGCGCTGGTGAACCAGGCCCAGCGCCGAGACGCAGTCCGGGTTGCGCAGGTCGTCGTAGAAGCTGCCAACCTGGGTCGCCAGCAGCAGGCCCTTGTAGACCACGGTCCGGGTCGAGAAGCTCGGCACGTACAGCTCGGTCAGGCCGGGCAGACCGTGCTTTTCAGCCAGTGCGGCCAGCGGGTTCTGGGTCTGCTTGCGGATCGCGAGGATCTTGCGCTCGAACGCGTCCTGGTCGGCGCAGTTATCGCCGCGCGCGACGAAGCACTGGCGGATCACCGGCATCGATTCGAGCACGGCCTTGCCGAGGCCCTCGGTCGAAACCGGAACGTCGCGCCAGCCGATCAGGCGCTGGCCTTCCTTGGCGATGAACTTTTCGAGCGTGCCGATGACGAATTCGCGTGCGGCTTCGTCCCGCGGCAGGAAGCACATGGCAACCGCATAGTCGCCGGGCTCGGGCAGCTTGAGCCCTTCGCCGTCCGCCCACTTGCGGAACAGGGTATCGGGCAGCTGGATCAGGATGCCCGCGCCGTCACCCAGCAAGGGGTCGGCGCCCACCGCGCCGCGGTGGTCGATGTTTTTCAGAATCTCCAGGGCCTGGCTAATGATCGCATGGCTTTTCGCGCCCTTGATGTGGGCGACAAAGCCGACGCCGCAGGCGTCATGTTCATTACGCGGATCATAAAGGCCCTGGGGCGCCGGAAAACCCATCGATAAACCCATCCTGTGTCTGGCCGGGCACCCCGATTCGCACGCCAAGGCGCGTAAATCGCGGATTTCCGGCAATTAAGCGCGCACGTCCTCACCGCAAAAAGCAGCGAAAGTTGCGCGAAGGTTCCCCATGACGACAGGAAGCTGTTTTTGCAACCGCGAAACGGCCCAAATGGCGCTAGGGAGAGCCCCTGCGCCATCCTGCATAGCAATTCACCCGTGGCGGCGGCCAGCGCGGTGTTCGGGTTCAGGCTGCGCCGCTGATCCGCTGGAGGTTGATCAGGGCCGAACGCAGCGCGCGCTCGGTCTCGGCCGGGTCGCTGGCGGCGCTGCCGCCGGGGGCGGCGATCGGCTGGCCCTGCCCGGCGTGGGCCGGGGCATCGAAGCGGCGGAAGGGGACGGCTTCGTCAGCCGCGTTAAGGTCGGCGCTGCCGGAAAATGAGGCGAGTGCGGAGGGAGCGCCCTGGCCGGGGAAGATGACCACCGGCTCGATCGCATCGCTGCCATCTTCATCATCGGCAATCCGCACGAAGGCACTGCGGGTAAGTGCGGCCTGTCCGACATCCAGCAGCGAGCCATAGGCGTCGTCGGCTTCGTCCTGCTCTTCAGGGGCGGCCTCGCTTGCGATCGCAGCCAGCGGGCTGGCGAAGGGCGCCGGGGCGGGCATGGCGATGTGGCGCGGCGGCAGCAGGCTGTCGAGCAGGGCGGCGTCCTCGTCGCTTTCGGCCAGATCAAGGCTGATCGGGCGCAGCGCGGCGGGCAATTCGGCCTGGAAGGTTGCGGCCTGCGGGGCTGCAACTTCGGGTTCGGCCATTGGGGCGAAACCCGCAAAGGGACGCTCGACCGGGGCCTCGCTCGGGTCGAATTCGCCGAGCGGCGGAACATAGGGCGGCGGGATCACGCACTCTTCGGTGACTTCGGCCTCCACTTCGACGGCGGCGGCGGCGCGCGCGGCGGCATTGCGTGCGGCGCGGCGGCGCAGCGCATCGCCGAGGCGGTGCGCAAGATCGAGCATCGCCGGCTCGCCGTTGGCCGGTGGGGCGGACTCGGCTGGTGTCGGTTCCGCCGTGATGACGGGGGCAGGCGCAGCCGGGATTTCAAACTGGGGTTCGACCGGCACAGCAGCGGCGCGCGGCGGGAACAGCGGTTCGGCTTCGGCGGTTTCAAACACCGAGGATTGATAGCCATGCTCGCGGATGAAATCGCCGGGGAGATGATCGTCGTGGGCCGTCTGGCCGAAGACCTGACGCGGCGCGGCGTGGAACGGCTCGCTCGGCGCCATGCCGAAGACCTGGCGCGGCGGCACGGCATCGCCGGCTTCCTCGATCGCCAGAACGGTCATCTCGGTCTGGCCCGGGGTCCAATGGTCGGCGGTCCACCCGGCGGGTTCGGCCGCCGGCTCCAGCGCCATTTCGGCGAGGTCAAGCGGGGCATCGGCCGGACGCATCGGCTCGCCCAGGTTCATGTCGGCCACGGCAAAGATCTGGGGCGCGCCGCCGGGCAGCGGGGCCATGTCGTGCGGCACGTAAAGGTCATCCTCGGTATCGAGCGCGAGCGCGCGGCGGCGGCCGCCCAGGATGCCGGGCTGGTCGGTGTCCGCCTCGGCGCGGTCGAACAGCATCGAGGGTGCGGGTTCGGCGGCGGCAACGGTTTCGCCATGCTCTTCCGAGCGGGCAGAGCGCTTGCGCGGGGCGGGCTCCTGCGCGGTGCGGCCAAGCCGGCGGGCGAAAAACGCGCCGACGATGGCGCCCAGCGCGGCCATCGCCAACGCCAGCAGCATCCGCGCGGTAACGCCAAGCGGCGGCGCAGCGGCGGGAATGATCAGGTCGATCCGGCTGCGGATCACCAGATCTTCGAGCAGCGAGGGGCGCACGGCCAGGCTACCCAGCCCGAACAGTGCGGCAAACCACAGCGCAACCACTGCCGGGAACAACTGGTGGCTGGTGATCGGCTTGCCCTTGGGCGCCTTGCGGTCTGGCTTGGCCACGATTGAATTACCCCTGTTTCGAAGCCAGACCGGCCGCCCTGATCAGGCGGCGCGGGCTCGGCAACTAACGGATCGGGCTATCAGGGTTTGGTAAACAACCTCATAACGCCGGACGTTGCGCGCCCAGTCGTGAGCCTCGGCAACGTGGCTGCGCCCAGCCTCGCGGCGCGCCTCCCACAGTGCCGGCGCGCCCAGCAGATCGGCCAGCGCCGCGGCGCAGGCAGCCGGGTCATCGGGCGCAAACAGGGTGCCGGTGACGCCGTCGGTCATCAGTTCGCGGTGCCCGCCCACATCAGAGGCGGCAACCAGCTTGCCCTGAGCCATCGCTTCGAGCGGCTTCAACGGCGTGACCAGATCGGTCAGGCGGCTGCGCTTGCGCGGATAGGCCATGACATCGACCAGCGCGTAGTAGCGATCGACCTCTGCGTGCGGCACGCGCCCCACGAAATGGATCGCCGCAGCGGCAGGGCTGGCTTCGGCCTGAGCACGCAATGCGGCCTCGCACGGGCCGCCGCCGACCAGCAGCAGCCGCGCATCGGGGAGCCGCGCACACAGCGCTGGCATTGCCGCGATCAGATCGTCCAGCCCTTCGTAATCATAGAAGCTGCCGATGAAGCCCACCACCGGGCCAGAGCCCAGACCAAGCCGAGCGGCAAGCGCCGGATCGCGCGCGGCGGCTTCGCCGAACAGCGCCAGATCGACCCCGTTGGGGCTGAGCGTGATCCGCGCGGGATCAGTACCGCGCGCCACCAGATCGTTTTTCAGCCCCTGGCAGATGGTCACGACATGATCGGCCCCCGCCACCACGTGGCTTTCGAGCGCGCGGGTCAAACGGTATTTGAGATTGCCCGCCGTGCCGGTCCCGTTGGAGACCGCCGCGTCTTCCCAGAAGGCGCGGATTTCATAGACCACCGGAATCCCCAGTCGCCGCCCCGCGATCAGCGCGGCCTTGCCGCACAGCGCGGGCGAATGGGCGTGGAGCACGTCGGGCCGCCACTCTGCCGCCAGCGCGATGATCGCATCGGCGAGCAGGTTGATCTCGCGCCATTCGCGCAGGCCCACCGGGCCGCCGGCTTCGCCCCGCGTGCGGTGAAAAGTCAGCCCTTCGGCCTTCTCGACATCCGGCCCTTCGGCGCTGTGGCGCAGGCCGGTGATCCCGCGCACCTCCAGCCCCGAGGCCGCCTGCGCCGACAAAATCGCGCGGGTGCGGAAGGTATAGCCGCTGTGCAGCGGCAGCGAATGGTCAAGGACGTGGAGAATCCGGGTCATGGCCGCATTTTCTAGGCCGGCAAGGCTTAACGCGGCGTCAACTCGCGCTTGCTAGGGCGGGGCGATGATCGACTACTTCGCCCTTGCCCTGACCCACGGCCTGCTGGTGATCGCGTTCTGGCGCCTGCTCGGGCGCGATGATCTCGATGCCGAAAGTCTTGATGCCGGGCCGGGTGAAGACGCGCCGGAAGAGACGCCTGCGGCGCCCGATCCAGCGGCGCGGTTCCGGCTGCCGGGGCTCCCGCCCCGTGCTTGATCTGGCGATCACCCTGTTCACCCTGGCGCTGCTCGCGCTGGGGCTGCGGCGGCCCTATCTGTGGGTGTTGGCCTATCTCTACATCGACATCCTCGCCCCGCAGAAAATCTCGTACCGGCTTCTGGCCGCGCTGCCGATCTCGTTGATCGCTTTCGTGCTGGCCTTTGCCGGCTGGGCGTTGCTCGATGACAAGCGCGACAGCCGCTTTACCCTGCGCCAGGGCCTGATCGGAGTGTTGATGCTGTATTGCGGCGTTACCACGATGATGGCCGATTTTCCGGTCGAGGCCGCGGACAAATGGGCCTGGGTGTGGAAGGCGCTGATCTTCGCGCTGTTCCTGCCGCTGACCCTGCGCACCCGGCTGCGGATCGAAAGTGCCGCGCTGGTCATGGTGCTGGCGGTGGGCGCGATCATCATCGATGGCGGGATCAAGACCATTGCCGGCGGCGGCGGCTATGGCGAACTGCACCTGTTCATCAACGACAACATCGGGCTTTACGAAGGCTCGATCATTTCAGCCGTGGCGATCGCGGTGATCCCGCTGGTGCTGTGGCTGATGAAGCATTCGACGATCTTCCCCAGCGACTGGCGGGTGAAGCTGTTCGGCGCGGCGCTGATCTTTGCCTGCGTGCTGATCCCGATCGGCACCCAGGCGCGCACCGGCCTGCTGTGCATCGGCCTCTTGGGCGTGCTCTCGCTGCGCACGGTCAAGCGGCGCTTCCTTTACATCACGCTCGCGGTGGTCGGGGCGCTGGTGGCGGTGCCGTTCTTGCCTGACAGCTATACCAAGCGAATGAGCACGATCGAGAACCACGGTTCGGACGAAAGCGCCTCGACCCGGGTGGCGGTGTGGATGTGGACGCTCGACTATGTGAAGGACCATCCGTTCGGTGGCGGGTTCGACGCCTATCGCGGCAACAAGCTCAGGATCGAGCTGCGCGAAGGGCAGGGCGGCCAGGTCGACGTGACCGAGACCTTCGACAAGGCCCGGGCCTATCATTCCAGCTATTTCGAGATGCTGGGCGAGCAGGGCTGGCCAGGGCTGATCCTGTGGCTGTGGCTGATGCTGTCGGGGCTGTGGCAGATGGAACGGATCCGCGCGCGCTGGAAGCGCCGCACCGCGCCCGGTGAAACCTGGCAGGCGCCGCTCGCCAATGCGCTCCAGCAGTCGCTGCTGATCTACATGACGGGATCGCTGTTCGTGGGCATCGCCTATCAGCCGTTCTGCTATATGCTGATCGGCCTGCAGTGCGGGCTGTGGAGCTATCTGCGGCGAATCGATTCGCCGGTTCGGCCCGCCATTTCCGCGCCATCGCGGCTTCGCCTCGGCAATGCCGTAGCGGCAGGCTAAGGCGCGTTGCACGCGGGCCGCGCTTGGGCCATGACTAGGCCTTTCCATATGTCAGGAGAGGCACATGACCCCGCAGGAGCTGCAAGCCAAGGTTGGCCAGAACATCGGCGTTTCGGACTGGTTCGAAGTCAGTCAGGAGCGCATCAACAAGTTTGCCGAAGCCACCGGTGACTTCCAGTTCATCCACATCGACGAGGAAAAGGCCAAGCTGACCCCGTTCGGCGGGACCATCGCGCACGGCTTTCTGACCCTGTCGCTGATCCCGGTGCTGTCGGCCACGACCGAAGGCGCGCGCGTCAGCAACGTCAAGATGGGCGTCAACTACGGCGGCAACAAGACCCGCTTCATCTCGCCGGTCCGCGCCGGCAAGCGCGTGCGCGCCCATGTGAAGCTGCTTGAACTGGTCGAAAAGCGCCCGGGTCAGTGGCAGCAGACCAACGAATACACGATCGAGATCGAGGGCGAGGACAAGCCCGCGCTGATCGCGGAATGGGTGATGCAGTTCTTCGTCTGATCCCTGCCCTCCCCGGGACCGTTGCAGTCATTCTCAATCCAAGGAATTCATCATGCGTGATGCCGTAATCGTTGCCGCCGCCCGTACGCCGATTGGCCGGGCCTATCGCGGCGCTTTCAATGCCACGCCGGGCGCTTCGCTCGGTGCGCTTTCGCTTGCCGCCGCGATCGAGCGTGCCGGGATCGAAGGCGGCGAAGTCGATGATGTGGTCTGGGGCGCGGCGCTCCAGCAGGGCACCCAGGGCGGCAACATCGGCCGCCAGGTTGCGCTCAAGGCGGGCCTGCCGGTGACCGTGTCGGCGATGTCGATGGACCGCCAGTGCTCGTCGGGCCTGATGGCGATCGCCACGGCTTCGAAGCAGGTGGTGTTCGACCGGATGGACGTGGTTGCCGCGGGCGGCCAGGATTCGATCAGCCTCGTCCAGACCAAGGAAATGCGCGTTGCCGCCGATCCGAGCCTGATGGCGATGCACAAGGCGATCTACATGCCGATGCTGCAGACCGCCGAAATCGTCGGCCAGCGGTACGGCATCGGCCGCGACGTGTGCGACGAATATGCGCTCCAGTCGCAGCAGCGCACTGCCGCGGCCCAGGCTGCCGGCAAGTTCGCGGATGAAATCGTCGCCTGCTCGGCGACGATGGCCGTGACCAACAAGGAAACCGGCGAAGTCACCATGAAGGAAGTGACGCTCGCCAAGGACGAGGGCAACCGCCCCGAAACCACCCTTGAAGGTCTGAAGTCGCTCGGCCCGGTGCTGCCAGGTGGGATCGTCACCGCCGGCAACGCCAGCCAGCTGTCCGACGGTTCGGCCGCAGTAGTGGTGATGGAAGCCGCCCTTGCCGCCAAGAAGGGCCTGGCTCCGCTGGGCCGCTACCTCGGCATGGCGGTTGCCGGGACCGAGCCCGACGAAATGGGCATTGGCCCGGTCTATGCGATCCCCAAGCTGCTCAGCCGCTTCGGGCTCAAGATGGACGACATCGGCCTGTGGGAGCTGAACGAAGCCTTCGCCGTGCAGGTGCTCTATTGCCGCGACAAGCTGGGCATCCCTGATGACCGGCTCAACGTGAGCGGCGGCTCGATCTCGATCGGCCACCCCTACGGCATGACCGGCGCGCGCTGCACCATTCATGCGCTGCTCGAAGGCAAGCGCCGCGGTGCCAAGTATGTCGTGGTGACGATGTGTGTTGGCGGCGGCATGGGCGCTGCCGGCCTGTTCGAGGTGCTCTGACATGCGCCTGCCCGCGCCCCGGATCGTCCCGCTCACCGATGCGGACCTGACCCCCGAGGCGCGGGCAGCGCTTGGCGCGCTTCCCGAATACGCCCAGGCCTTCAATATCTTTCGCACCCAGGCGCACAATCCGGCGGCGCTGAAGGCGTTCCTGGCCTGGGGCAATTACGTTCTGTCCGATGCCAATTCGCTGCCCGCGCGCGAGCGCGAACTGGCGATCCTGCGCACCGGGTTCTTGTGCAAGGCGGGCTATGAATGGGCCCAGCACACCGTGATCGGGGCGCAGGCCGGGCTGACCGAGGCCGAGATTGCGGCGATCAAGCAGGGGCCGGATGCGCCCGGCTGGAGCGCGCTCGACGCAGCGATCATCACGGCGTGCGACGAACTGGTGCGCGGGCACTTCATCACCGATGCCACCTGGGCCGCGCTGGCGCCGCTCGGCGATACCGGGCGGGCTGACCTTGTCTATACCGTTGGGCAATACACCCAGGTTTCGATGCTGCTTAACAGCTGCGGGGTCCAGCTTGATCCGGGCCTGGTGCCCGATCCCGACCTCGACCAGCGTTAGGACCGATCAGGCCACGACCTTGAGCTTGGCGCGGTCGTGGCGCTGGATCCAGTCCTCGACCACCGGGGCGATCTTGTCGCGCCACTTGCTGCCATTGAAGATGCCGTAGTGGCCCACTTCGGGCGCGAGCAGATAGTGCTTCTTCTTCTCGGCAAGGCCGCTTGCCAGATGCAGCGCGGCCTTGGTCTGGCCGATGCCCGAAATGTCGTCACGCTCGCCCTCGACCGCCAAGAGCGCGGTGTCGGTGATCTGGCCCAGATCGACCCGCTTGCCGCGGTGGACGAATTCGCCCTTGGGCAGGGTGTGCTTCTGGAACACCTGCTCGACCGTCTGGAGGTAGTAGTCGGCGTTGAGATCGCAGACCGCGCGGTATTCGTCGTAGAACGCCTTGGTCGCGTCGGCGCTTTCGCCGTCACCATCCACCAGATGCTTGAACATGTGGTAGTGGCTGAGCATGTGATTGCCGAGGTTCATGCTCATGAATCCGGCGAGCTGCATGAAGCCCGGATAGACCTGCCGGCCCGCGCCCGGATATTGTAGCGGCACGGTGCCGATCACGGTGTGGCGGAACCATTCGATCGGGCGCTGCATGGCCAGGTCGTTGACCGAGGTCGGCGCTTCGCGGGTGTCGATCGGGCCGCCCATCATCGTCAGGGTTAGCGGACGGCAGGGATGCTTGGCCTCGTTCATCAGGGCCGTGGCGGCAAAGGCCGGCACCGAGGGCTGGCACACCGCGAGCATATGCGCGCCCGGGCCGATGTGTTCGAGGAAGCCCGTTACATAGTCGATATAGTCATCGAGATCGAAGCTGCCCTCGCTCAGCGGGACCATCTTCGCGTCCGCCCAGTCGGTGATGTAGACTTCGCAGCGTTCGATCATCCGCGCCACGGTGCCGCGCAGGAGGGTGGCAAAGTGGCCGCTCATCGGCGCCACGATCAGCAGGCGCGGCGCGTCTTCGGGCAGGCCGGGGTGCGTGAAGCGCAGCAGGTTGCCGAACGGGCGGTGGACCACGATCGCTTCGGTCACGGGATGCACGGCGCCGTCAACCGTCACCGTCTCGATGTCGAACGCCGGCTTGCCATAGGGCGCGGCGGCGTGGGCAAAGACCTCAAGCGCCGAGGCGATCACCGGTGCGGCGCCGGCATAGCCCATCGGAAACTGCGGATTGTTGAGCATTTGCGCCCCGACCGAGGCCCAGGTGCTGGCGGCGTTGAGCCATGAACGCTGCAGTTCGTATGCGGTGTAGAGCACGATTACCGACCCTCTGCGATCCGGGCTGACCGGACTGATTCCGCTTATCGTGCGCCCGTTCGCCCCATTGTGCAATGCACAATTTGATACCGCACCGCACAATGGATGCGTATTTGCCACTTACGCAGCCTTCGCGCTGTGCTAGGGGGCTGCGCCATGAGCTCTGCCCCAGCCGGCGCCGAAGCGGCGCAACAGCCCGAAACCGAAACTCCGGAAGCCAAGCCCGCGCGCAATCTCGGGCCATTGCGGATGGTCTGGCGGGCCACGGCGAACTATCCGAGGCAGCTCGCGATCGCGCTGCTGGCGCTGGTCACCACTTCCTCGGCCACGGTCGCCATTCCCCAGCGTTTCAAGGTGATCGTCGACGATGCCTTCGGCAGCGGGGCCAGCGTCGATGTGGTCAACCACTCGTTCCGCTACCTGCTGATGATCGTGGCGGTGCTGGGCGTTGCCACCGCGATCCGGTTCTATTTCGTCTCGTGGCTGGGCGAACGCGTGGTCGGCGATCTGCGCTACAACGTGCAATCGAACCTGCTGCGCCTGCCCCCGAGCTTCTTCGAGGCGAACAGCCCCAAGGAAATCTCCTCGCGGATGACTGCGGATACCGCGATCATCGAACAGGTGGTTGGCACCACGGTGTCGGTGGCGCTGCGCAATGCGATTACCGGGATCGGCGGGGTGGCCTATCTGTTCTATCTCGCACCGCGTCTCACCGCGGGCCTCGTGCTGGGGATCCCGCTGGTGATCCTGCCGATCGCATGGTTCGGGCGGCGGCTGCGCAATGTTTCGCGGACCAGCCAGGACCGCGTTGCCGATATCGGGGCGCGCACCGCCGAAGTGCTGGGCGCGATGCGGATCGTGCAGGCCTTCAACCAGGAAGACCATGAACGCGAAGTGTTCTCGGGCGTGGTCGAAAGCACCTTTGCCACGGCCCGCCGCCGCATCCTGATCCGCTCGCTGATGACCTCGGTCGTGATCTTCCTCGTGATGGGCGGGATGGTGATGCTGATGTGGGAAGGCGCGCTCAAGGTTGCCGACGGGTCGCTGTCGGGCGGCACGATCGCCAGCTTCGTGCTGACGGGCGGGCTGGTTGCCGGCGCCTTTGGCGCGCTGACCGAAGTCTATGGCGATCTGCTGCGCGGGGCTGGCGCGGCCAGCCGTCTGGCTGAACTGCTGACCGAACGCCCCGCGATCGCGCCGCCTGCGCGTCCGCTCGACCTGCCCAGCCCGGCGCGCGGTAAACTGTCGTTCGAAGGCGTCAATTTCCGGTATCCGACCCGGCTCGAAGTTGCCGCACTGGCGGACTTCTCGCTCACCATCGAACCCGGTGAGACGGTCGCGATCGTCGGTCCTTCCGGGGCGGGCAAGTCCACGCTGTTCCAGCTGGCCGAGCGGTTTTACGATCCGCAATCGGGCACGATCAAGCTCGATGGTGTGCCGCTGACCTCGGTCGATCCCGCCGAAATCCGCCGCCGCATGGCGCTGGTGCCGCAGGAAGGCGTGCTGTTTGCCGCCAATGCCCGCGACAACCTGCGCTATGGCAACTGGGGCGCGAGCGACGAGGCGATCTGGGAAGCCGCGCGTGCGGCCAATGCCGAAGCCTTCCTGCGCGATCTGCCCGACGGGCTCGACACCTTCCTTGGCGAAGGCGGCTCGCGGCTTTCGGGCGGTCAGCGCCAGCGCGTGGCGATTGCCCGCGCGGTGCTGCGCGATGCGCCGATCCTGTTGCTTGATGAGGCGACCAGCGCGCTTGACGCCGAAAGCGAGCGGCTGGTGCAGGATGCGCTGGAGCGGCTGATGGCCGGGCGCACCACGCTGGTTATCGCCCACCGCCTCGCCACCGTGCGCGCGGCTGACCGGATCGTGGTGATGGACCAGGGCCGGATCGTCGAGACCGGCACCCACGATGATCTGAGCCGTGCGGGCGGGCTCTATGCCCGGCTTGCCGCGCTGCAATTCGATATGGCCGGGGAGGCCGCCTGATGGACCTGACGATTACCGCGATCCTGCTCGGCATTGTCGAGGGGCTGACCGAGTTCATCCCGGTGTCCTCGACCGGGCACCTGATCCTCGCCTCGGAAATCTTTGGCTATGATGCCCAGACCTGGGCCGTGTTCAATGTGGTGATCCAGCTCGGCGCGATCCTGGCCGTGGTGGTGCAGTATTGGCGCACCTTCTGGGCGGTCGGCATGGGGCTGCTGCGGCTTGAGCCGCTGTCGATCCGGTTCGTTGGCAACCTCTTGGTTGCGTTCATTCCCGCAGTGGTGCTGGGGCTGGCGTTCAAGGACCAGATCCATGTCCTGCTCGGCAGTCCGATGGTCGTGGCCTGGGCGCTGATCGTCGGCGGTTTTGCGATTCTGGCGGTGGAGCGCGTGGCCAAGACCGGCGACTATGTCGGACTGGGCCAACTGCCGATGCGCCAGGCGCTGGGCGTGGGCGTGCTGCAATGCCTGGCGATGATCCCGGGGGTCAGCCGGTCGGGCGCGACGATCATGGGCGCGCTTGCCATGGGGATCGACCGCCGCACGGCGGCTGAATTCAGCTTCTTCCTGGCAATCCCGACCATGCTGGGCGCCAGCACGCTGGAACTGTGGGACTACCGCCACAAACTTGCTGCCGGGGCGGGGCCGGTCGGCTGGGGCGAAATCGGCATCGGCTTCGTCGTGGCCTTCGTGGTCGCGCTGGCGGTGATCAAGGCCTTTGTCGCCTATGTCAGCCGCTCGGGCTTTGCGCCGTTCGCGTGGTACCGGATCGTCGCGGGTGCGGCGGCGGTGTTCCTGCTGGGGCGCTGAGCCGCGCTAGACCGGCACCGCGCCTGATCCGCGACCGCCGCGCAGGGCATATTCCTGCGTGCCCCGGTGCAGCAGGTCATCGACATCGATCACCGCGCTGTTGGCATAGGTGAAGCCGGGCGGCAGGCTGCGATAGAGCCGGTCGAAATCGCGCTCCACGGTCTGGTGGTACAGCTCGGCGAAGCTTTCGATCACGAAGTAGCTGGGTTGCAGGTCGTCGATCACGTAGTCGGTGCGCATCACCCGGTCGACGCTGAGCATGATCCGGTTGGGGCTCTGCGCCTCAAGGCTGAACACGGCCTCGCTTGGGCCTGACAGGATCCCCGCGCCATAGGCCCGAAGCCCGCCGGGTTCGAGGATCAGGCCGAATTCGACCGTGTACCAATAGAGCGCGCCCAGCGCCTTCAACCGGTTGTGGCGCATCGCCTTCCACCCGGCGCGGCCATATTCCTGCATGTAGTCGGCAAAGACCGGATCGGCGAGCATCGGCACGTGGCCGAACACATCGTGGAACACGTCCGGCTCCTGGATATAGTCGAAGCACTCGCGGCTGCGGATGAAGTTGCCGGCCGGAAAGCGGCGGTTGGCCAGGTGCCAGAAGAACACGTGATCGGGGATCAGCATCGGCACGGGCACCACGCTCCACCCGGTCAGCGCGCCGAGCTGGGCCGAAAGTGCGGCAAAATCGGGCACCCCGCCGCGCCCGAGATCGAGCCGTTCCAGCCCCGCCAGAAAGGCGCTGGCGGCGCGTCCGGGCAGCACTTCCATCTGCCGGGCGTAAAGCTCGTCCCAGATGCGATGGTCCTCGGCGCTGTAGCGGCGCTGGGCCGGCTCCAGCCAGTCCTCGCCCACCTGCGGCGGGCGGCTGAGCGGGGCGGCGAACACGCCCGGGCCCGGCTGGGGCAGACGGGTGAAGTCGGCGTGGGTGAGGCCGGCTTGGGTCAAGGCGTCGGCATCGGTCATGGTTGCGGTTGAAACCATATCATTGCGGGACAGGGCGGGCAATCAGCGGGAGTTGCGCCGCGCTGCGGGCAGGCGCAGACTGCGCCCAACTGGAGGGCCACGCGATGAAGCAGCTCAAGCGCCGCAAGTTCGAAAAGCTCTATGAGCCGCTCGAAGAGGAACTGGTGGCGATGGCGCGGTGGGTCCAGGCCACCGGCGCGCGGTTGCTGGTCCTGTTCGAGGGGCGCGACACCGCGGGCAAGGGCGGGGCGATCCAGGCCGTTGCCCGGCCGCTCAATCCGCGCCAGTGCCGCACCGTCGCGCTGCCCCGCCCCAGCGAGCGCGAGGCGGGCCAGTGGTATTTCCAGCGCTATGTTGATCACCTGCCGGCCGCCGGCGAGATCGTGCTGTTCGACCGCAGCTGGTACAACCGCGCCGGGGTCGAGCAGGTGATGGGCTATGCCAAGCCCGATCAGGTCGCCGCGTTCCTGTCGCAGGCTCCGCGCTTTGAACAGCTGCTGGTCGAGGACGGGATCCTGCTGTTCAAATACTGGCTGACCACCGACCAGAAGCAGCAGGAAAAGCGCCTGGCCGAGCGGCTGGCCGATCCGCTCAAACGCTGGAAGCTCTCGCCGGTCGATCTTGCCGCGCGCGAGAAATACGATGCCTATACCCAGGCGCGCGAAGTGATGCTCAAGGCCACCCACACCGCGCATTGCCCGTGGACCCTGATCGATTTCAACGACCAGCGGCGCGGGCGGCTGACCTTGATTCGCGACCTGCTCGATCGGCTGCCCGATACCCGGATCGATCCCGATCCGTTGGAACTAAAGCCGCTTGAAAACGGCCCTGCCGTCGAAACCTTTGGCATTCTGAGCCCAATTGCGCCTTATGGCCGCGAATGAGGCAAGCTCGTTCTTGACTTTCGTGCCCCGCTGACGCATTGGCCCGGGCCTTGAGGGGCGGCCGCACGTGCCGCCCTGCCAGTTTTTAACGGCTTTCGGGCCGAATCGGAAAGTTACAGGAAACCGCCATGGCGAAGCCCGCAACCGTCAAGATCCGTCTGGTCTCGACCGCCGACACCGGCTTCTTCTACGTGACGAAGAAGAACCCGCGCAACACCACGGAAAAGATGAGCTTCCGCAAGTACGACCCGGTCGTGCGCAAGCACGTCGAATTCAAGGAAGCCAAGATCAAGTAAGGTTCATTGCGAGTTCAAGCCCGGCTGCCTAAGGCTGGGGCATGAACCCGATGAATTTCCTTACCCGATCGCTTGCAAGTGCCGCCGTTTCGGCGGCGCTTGTCGTTTCTGCCACCGCAACCCTGATCGCGCCGGCTCCGCTGGTCGCCGAATCGACCTCGGGCGATCTCGCTCAGGCCGTCGCCGCGCTGCGTTCGATCGCCACTCTGCGCGCCGATTTCGTCCAGACCGACCGCAACGGCAAGCAGCTACGCGGGGCGATGACGCTCAAGCGTCCGGGGCGAATCCGCTTCCAGTATGAACAGGGCGTGCCGTTCCTGATCGTCTCGGATGGCAAGGCGCTGACCTTCATCGACTACCAGGTGCGCCAGGTGCAGCGCTGGCCGATCAGCAACAGCCCGCTGGGCGCGCTGCTCGATCCCAACCGCGACGTGGCCAAGTATGGCCGGCTGGTTCAATCCGACAATCCCAACCTCGTGGTGATCGAGGTGCGCGATGCCGGGCATCCCGAATATGGGGTGATTACCCTGGTGTTCGTGCGCAAGGCGAGCGCGCCGGGCGGGCTGGAACTGACCAGCTGGGCCGCGCTTGATGCCCAGAACACCCGCACCCGGGTGACGCTGGCGAATCACCAGTATGGGGTTGCCGTGCCCGACACCGCGTTCCGCTTCAACGACCCGCGCACCCCGAATCGGCGCTGAGGCCACTCGTCGCTGAGGGCGAACGGCCCGGCGCGGAGCGTGGCCCAGATGCGACAAATTGCGACACTCTGCGCACGATTGTTCATGGGCCAGCAAGCCGAAACGGCCTAGAACGGTTCTTGACGGAGCGGCCTGAGGCGGGTTTCCCCCCTGTTGCCCAAGCCTCCACAAGGTAACGCCCGTCAAGCGTGACGAACGCACAAAGGAACCCTCGGTCCAATGCCCCCGGACCGAGGGTTTTCTGTTGGCGGCGAGCAGCGCCTCGGCCATTGCCGCCGCCGCGCAACGCACCTAAAGCCGTGCGCATGGTTTCTATCGCCACCTGGAACATCAATTCCGTCCGCCTGCGCGCCGAACAGGTGGCGCGCTTCCTGACCGAGCAGGCGCCCGACGTGCTGTGCCTGCAAGAGATCAAGACCGAGGAAAAGCATTTCCCCCACGCCGCGTTCGAGGCGCTGGGCTATACCCACCGCGCGGTCCACGGGCAGAAGGGCTATCACGGCGTGGCGACCGTCAGCCGGATCCCGTTTCGCGAAGTCTCGCGCCACGATTGGCAGGCCAACGGCGAGGCGCGCCATGTCGGCGTCGAACTGCTCGGCCCGGGCCAGGGGCTGGTGCTTGAAAACGTCTATATCCCCGCTGGCGGCGACATTCCCGACCGCGAGGCCAATCCCAAGTTCGGGCAGAAGCTCGATTTTCTCGAGCGGATGACCCACTGGGCCGACCGGATCGATGCACCGAGCCTGATCGTCGGCGATTTCAACATCGCCCCGCTCGATTGCGACGTTTACGATCACAAGGCTCTGCTCAAGGTGGTCAGCCATACCCCGATCGAGATCGAGGCGCTGTGGCGGTTCCGCGATGCGCACGGCTGGGAAGACCTGGGCCGCAAGCACATCCCCGCGCCCGAGCGCAACTGGACCTGGTGGTCCTATCGCACCTACTGGCAGGACAAGGATCGCGGGCGGCGGCTCGACCACATGTGGGCCTCGCCGCAGGTCGCCGCGCAATCGCGCAGCCACCGCTTCGTCGAGGAAACCCGCAAGTGGGAGCAGCCCTCGGATCACGTGCCGCTGGTGACGGAGTTCGATCTTTGACCAGTCCCGCCCGGCGCGTTGCCCTGGCGATCGACGCCTTGCGCCACGGCTGGCCGGTGCGGCTCGATGGCGGGGCGGTGCTGCTGCCGGCGGAAACCGGGCTGGGCGATGCCGCCCAGGCGCGGACCATGCTGATTTCGGCGGCGCGGGCGGTCACGCTCAAGCTGGCCAATCAGCGCGAGGCCGCCGTGCCCGAAGCCCCGGTGCTGATCCGCGGCGCTGATCCGTTCGATCTGCCGCTGGCGCGGGCACTGGCCGATCCGGCGCTCGATCTTGCCTATCCGTTCAAAGGGCCGTTCCGGGCCGAACCGCTTGACTGGCCCGAAGCTGCCGGCGCGGCGATGGAGCTGGCGCGGCTGGCGGGGATCCTCCCGGCGTTTCTGGTCGATCCCGCGCAGCCCGGCGAAGTCCAAGACCTCGCTGCCGCCGATCTCGCCGCGTGGAAGGACAGCGCCCAGCTGGTCATCGCGACCCGCGCGCGCCTGCCGGTTGCGGCGGCGGAAGATGCCGAGATCGTGGCGTTCCGGTCAGCCGATGATCTGCGCGAACATGTCGCGCTGGTGATCGGCGAGCAGGCGAGCGACCGTGCGCCGCTGGTGCGGCTCCATTCCGAATGCCTCACCGGCGATATTCTTGGCAGCCTCAAATGCGATTGCGGGCCGCAGCTGGATGCCGCGCTTCAGGCGATGGCCGAAGAGGCGCGGAGCGGCGGCTGGGGCGTGCTGCTCTACCTGCGCCAGGAAGGGCGCGGGATTGGCCTGATCAACAAGCTGCGGGCCTATCGGCTGCAGGATCAGGGCTTCGATACGGTCGATGCCAACAACCGGCTGGGCCTGCCCACCGAGGCGCGCGATTTCCCGGTCGCGGCGCGGATGCTGGACCTGCTGGGTGCGGGCGCGATCCGGCTGATGACCAACAACCCCGCCAAGGTCGAGGCGCTGCGCGGTGCGGGCGTGACCGTGGCCGAGCGCGTGCCGCACCAGCTGCCCGCCAACCCGCACAATGCCCGCTATCTTGCGACCAAGCGCGAGCGCACCGGGCACATCCTCACCTGAGGTTTAGCGCCGTTCCTTGACCGCCAGCTTGGCAGCCAGCGTGTTTGCCCCGATCTTGAGCGGATCGCCCGACCAGTCGGCCACGAAAGTGCTGGGCCAGCTCACGCCGGGGGCAAAGCGCGCGTCGTTGTTCTCGATCACCAGCCCGGCCGAACTGTGCGCCTTGCCTTCGGGGGCGACGGTGATGAACGCTGAATGGTTTTCCTTGTTGGCGCCCTGCACGAACCAGTTGTCGGCGATCCGGCCCGATGCGCCGCCGGGCAGGTCGATCATGTAATTGGTCGCCCGGCCAGCCGAATCATCGAAGCTGTTGCCCAGCACCGCGATCTTCTCGGCCCGGCTCTTGAGATAGTGCCCGCCGCGCCCGGCCTCGAAGCGGCTGCGCGTGACGGTGACGGCCGCCAGATCCCCGGCATAGACCGAATGGGCGCAGCCTCCCGGCCCCTCGCAGGTGCCAAGGCGTGAAAAGGTTGATTTGTCTATGGTCAGCGAGCCGTCGGGATCGGCCCCGGTCAGCACGCCCTGCTGGCTGTCGCGAAACCACGATTGGCTGATCGCGAGGCTGCCGTGTTCCAGCCGGATGCCCGCGCCGTTGAAATCCGCTACCCGCATATTGGCGAAGACCAGCCCTTCGACCCGCGCCGCGGTGCCGCGCAGCACCAGCGCGGCCTTGCCTTCGCAGGTCACCCCGTCGAACACGCTCTGTCCTGGGGTTTCGGCGCTGTAGGTGATCGTGCCGGCCACCTGCACCGCGCAGTCGCCAAAGCGGCCCGGCGCAATGCGGATCGTGCCGGTGCCGCCGCCGATCGCATTGACCGCATCTTGCAGGCGGCCAAAATGCTGTCCGGTCTGGACCACCATATAGGGCGCGCCGGTCTGCGCGGCGGCAAGGCCGAGCGGCAGGGCAAGGGCGGCAAGGGCCGCGGCGGCAAGCGTCAGGCGCAGAGTTGGCTTCATGCCCGCGATCATCGCGCGGACCGGTTAAGATCGCGCAAAGGCGCCTATTCGCTGCCGGCGCGCCATTTCCACCCGCCGCGGGTCTTGGCGGCATAGAGCGGCAGCGGCAGAACCGCGATCAGGATCGTCGCGGCGGTCATCAGGCCGGGGCGGTGTGCGAGCCAGCGCGAGCAGGCGATGATCGCGGCGATATGGCTGATCAGTAGAACCCAGCCCTGCCAGGCAAGCGGCAGGCCCGCGCCATAGCCGAACCGTTTGGGCGCGAACCAGGCGCCATCGTTTTGGAGGTCAGTCATTGGAGTTCTCCTGTCGGGGTCGGCCACGGCGCACCGGCTGGCTATCGGCCAGTTTCACGCCGCGCCGCGCCAGGCCATCGCGCAGCAGCATTTCGATCTGGGCATTGACCGAGCGCAGATCGCCCGCCGCGCTGCGCTCCAGCGCCGCGAACAGCGCCGGATCGAGCCGCAGGGCAAAGGATTTCCGGGGCGGCGGTGCCACGCGCAAGCCTATTGGTAGAGCGTGCCCGCGTTGACCACCGGCTGGGTGTCACGCTCGCCGCACAGGACCACCATCAGGTTCGAGACCATCGCCGCGCGGCGTTCGTCATCGAGCTGGACCACGTTCTTTTCGGACAATTGCTGGAGCGCCATCTCGACCATGGTCACGGCGCCCTCGACCAGCTTCTTGCGCGCGGCGATCACGGCTTCGGCCTGCTGGCGGCGCAGCATCGCCCCGGCGATTTCGGGGGCATAGGCCAGATGGGTGAGGCCGCAATCGTCGACCGTCAGCCCGGCCACGCGCAGCCGGCTGTTGAGTTCGCCGCGCAGTTCGGCGTTCACCTCGTCGTGGCTGCCGCGCAGGGTCACTTCGCTGTGCTCGATGTCATCATAAGGATAGCGCGAGCCGATCGAGCGCACCGCGGCTTCGATCTGGACTTCGACAAAGGCGCGGTAATCGTCGACGTCGAACAGCGCCTGGGCGGTATCGGCCACGCGCCAGACCACATTGGTCGCGATCTCGATCGGATTGCCGCGCAGGTCGTTGACCTTGAGTTTTTCGGACACGACGTTGTTGGCGCGGACCGAGATCTTGGTCTTGCCCATCCACGGCCAGACCCAGCGCAGTCCGGCATTGCGATCAGTTCCGCGATAGGAGCCGAACAGGGTGATCGCGGCGGCCTGGTTGGGCTGGATCATGTAAAAGCCCTTGGCGATGATCACGAGCGCGACCGGAACCAGGAAGATCGAGGCGACAAACCCGCCCACCGCGGCATCCGATGGCTCGCTGGCGGCAAAGCCCAGCACGCGCGCGGCGGTCAGGACCAGCAGCACCAGGAACACCACCAGCATGATATAGCCGCTGGTGCTCCAGGCGGCGGTTTCGCGGCTGCTGGTCATTTCGGGATGCGAATCGGGCATCGGCTGGACTCCGTAAATATGATATCAAATTAATATCACTACGGGATAATGCGTCAATCCCCGGGTGGGCATGGTCGAATCCACCTTGAAACAAGACCGAATCGGTCTAATATAAGTCCTGCGGTTGCAAATCCCGCTGGTCACGGCCCAAACGCCCCCCAGGGCAGGTGGTCAGCGCTATGGGAAACCGCTTCGGATGTGCCGCCGGCCTGCTGGTTGGTGCCCCTCCCATCCCTCGGCCCTCTTGGCGGGCCGCGGTGCATCCGATGACTTCCCCCCAAAGGCTCAGTATTGGCGGATCACGCTCAGGAAGGCGTCGCCGTGGGCGGCGAGCTTGCGGGCGCCGATCCCGGGAATTTCGCCCAGCGCGGCAAGGTCTGCCGGGCGATCGCTGGCCATGGCGCGCAAGGTGGCATCGTGGAACACCACATAGGGCGGCACGCCGGCTTCGAGCGCGATCTCGCGGCGCAGCGCGCGCAGGGCTTCGAACAGCGGGTCGCCGAGCGGATTGGCGCCGCCCTCGCCTGCGCCCCGGCCCTTGGCTGTGCGCACGGGGCGCGGCGGCAGGGCGATCAGCACGGCGGCATCGCCTTTGAGGATTGCGCGAGCATCGCCGCCCAGCGCGAGCCCGCCATGCTCGGTCGGCAGCAAGGTGCCGCGGGCCTGCAGCGCGCGAACCAGGGACCGCAGCTGTGCGGCTTCATCGGCGCTGGCGATCCCGAACACCGACAGCTGATCATGCCCGCGTGCGGTGATCCGTTCATCCGCCGTGCCGGTCAGCACCTTTTCGATATAGCCAAAACCATAGCTCTGCCCGGTGCGATAGACCGCTGAAAGCAGCTTTTGCGCGGCGGTGGTGGCATCGATCACTTCGGGCGGATCAAGGCAATTGTCGCAATTGCCGCAGGTTTGCGGGGGATCCTCGCCGAAGTGGCGCAGCAGCACAGCGCGGCGGCAGGCGGCCGTTTCGACCAGCCCCGCCAAGGCATCGAGCCGGCTGCGTTCACCAGCGCGGCGCTGTTCCTCGACCTCGTCGATCCGCATCCGCGCGCGCGCAAAATCGTCCGCGCCCCATAGCATCACCGCTACGCTCGGATCGCCATCGCGCCCGGCGCGGCCGGTTTCCTGATAATAGCCCTCGATCGACTTGGGCACACCGGCATGGGCAACAAAGCGCACGTCGGGCTTGTCGATCCCCATGCCGAAGGCCACCGTAGCGACCATCACCATGTCTTCCGAGGCCACAAAGGCTGCCTGATTGGCGGCGCGCACCGCCGGATCAAGCCCCGCGTGATAAGGGCGCACCGCGCGCCCGGTGGCGGCGGCGAGCTTGTCGGCCAGTTCCTCGACCTTGCGGCGGGTCGGGGCATAGACGATCCCGGGGCCGGGCTGGTCGGCCATCAGCTGGGTCAACTGACGCACCGGATTATCGCGGTGGCGGATCGCATAGCGGATGTTGGGCCGGTCGAACCCGGCCACGATCAGGCCGTCGGTGGCGATACCCAGCTGAACCAGCACGTCGGCGCGGGTATGGGCATCGGCCGTGGCCGTGAGCGCAAGGCGCGGGACATCGGGAAAGGCGTCCATCAAAGGGCGCAGCAAGCGGTAGTCGGGGCGGAAATCGTGGCCCCATTCGGAGACGCAGTGCGCCTCGTCGATCGCGAACAGGCTGATCTGCGCGCGGCTCAGCAGTTCGCGAAAATGCGGCTGGCTGGCGCGTTCGGGCGCGACGTAAAGCAGATCGAGCTGACCATCGAGCAGCCGGTCGATCGTGGCGGCCCGGTCGGTATCGACGCTGGTGAGCGAGGCGGCGCGAATGCCGTTGGCCTCGGCCGAGCGCAGCTGGTCATGCATCAGCGCGATCAGCGGCGAGATTACCACGCAGGTGCCCGGCAGCATCACCGCCGGCAACTGGTAGGTCAGGCTCTTGCCCGCCCCGGTGGGCATCACCGCCAGCGTCGATTGCGCATCCATGACTCGCTCGACCACGCGCTGCTGCACTCCGCGAAATGCGGTGAAGCCGAAGGTGGCGTGGAGCGTGTCGAGAAGGAGGCCGGCGGTCACCACTTGCGCCTAGCGGGCGCGGGCGCCGGGTGCAAAGGGCGCAGGGCCTTCTCCACCACGCTCTCTTCGGCGGCGGTAAAGGCGCTGGCACCGCGCGGCGCATCATCGGCTACGCGGGTGGTGAAAAAGGCGAGGCCCCGTCCGCTGACAGGATCGAGCCACAGCCCGGCCTTGAGGCCATAGGCATCGCCCGAATGGCCGATCCGCCGCGCGCCATCGCCAAACAGATCGTCGTGGCAGCCGGGGCCTGCCTCGCCGATGGTCTGCAAGGCCAGGCCATAGGCGCAGAAAAACCCGCTGGCGGTGCCGTCTTCGCCGAGACCATTGCTGCCATCAAACCGCCACTGCGGACGGGTCAGCTCGGCAAACGCGGCGGGCGAGAGAAATCCGTGCCCACCGCGCGCCAGCATCTGCCCGATCCGGGCGAGATCCCGCGCCGAGATCCGCAGCCCGCCCTGCGGACTGAACAGCGCGCCATTGGTGCCGGGGACATAGCGGGCAAGATCGCAGCCCGCGCCCTCGGCGCTCAGCACCGGGCAGCCGTGCCGCGCTGCCGGGTCATCCTTGGCGAGACTGCCGTCAGCGCGGTAGAGCGCGATGCCCCGCGCCGTGGCGGCGGGCGAGCAGCCTGACCAGTTGAAGCACGCATCCAGCCGCAGCGGGTGCAGCACCAGCCGCTGCATCAGCCGGTCGAACCGCTCACCGCTGGCGGCTTCCATGACGCTGGCGACCACCGGGAAATTGAGATTGGTATAGTGGAACCAGTTCGCGCCGGGGGCATGGGCGCTGTCCCAGACCCGGGGATCGGACAGCCGTTCGCGCAGGCTGGTGCCGAGCGGGATGATGTAGAGGTCGGCACCGTCGACCAGACTGGAGCGGTGCGAGAGCAGCAGGCGCAGCGTGATCGGCTGATCGGGAAAGGCTGGGTTGCGCAGCCGCCAGCCAAGATAGTCCGACACATCGCGGTCGAGATCGAGCCGGCGCTGATCGACCAGCCGCATCACGCCGAGCGCGGTCACCAGCTTGGAAATGCTGGCGATGCGCACCGGATCATCGGCGCGTGCCGGGCGGTGCCTGGCGGGATCGGCTTCGCCCTCGGCCAGCACGGTGCGCAAGTGGGCGCGGTCAAAGGCCACGGCCACACTCGCCGGCGGGGCGGCCAGCGCGCAGGCCGGCAGCAGGGCAAGCAGCAGGGGGAGCCAACGGAGCATGGCGCCGTCCTAGCGCATTGACTTGGCGCGGGCATCTGCAAAGACGGCGCTATGGGTTCGCGAAAGGAAAAAGTCATGCCGTTCAAGCGGTTTGCCGCTTTTGCCGTGCTGGGACTGGCTGCGCCGCTGCACGCCAATGACAGCGAGGCTGCGGTTGGCCTGGGCGGGATCGAGCTGGTCCGCAACGAGAGCGTCAGCATGGACAGCGAAGACCTGTTCCTTTCGGCCAAGGAAGTGCGGGTGCGCTATCGCTATACCAACCACGCCGCGCGGCCGGTGGAGCTGACCATCGCTTTCCCGCTACCGGTGCTGCGCGCGGTCGATGCGGCGAGCTATGGCGATCAGGCGATCCCCGATTTTGACGGGCTGGATTTCCATACCGAAGTCGATGGCCAGCCGGTGAAGCTGGACATGATGCGCCGCGCCGAGATCGATGGGCGCGATGTGACCCGCCGGGTCACTGCGCTCGGCTGGCGGGTCGACTGGATCGATGGCACCGGCGAGGAGCCCGATTTCGTGCGCGCGCTAAGCCCGGCGCAGCGCGCGGCCTATGTCCGCGAAGGGCTGCTCACCGCCGTCCCCGATCTGGGCGAGGGCGTGGTGCTGCCAGCGTGGGATGTGGCAACGCTGGTGACCCGCAAGCAGGTGTTCCCGGCCCATGCCAGCGTCAGCGTGACGCACCGCTATGCCCCGATGCTGGGCGGCTCGGTCGGCGGCGGGCTGGAGCCGGGCTACCGCAAGAGCAATGCCGAGCATCTCCAGCGTTACTGCGTCGACAAGGCGTTTCTCGCCGCCTTCGACCGCAAGCTGGCCGCCCAGCGCCGCGCTGCGCCCGACAGCATGGCCTATGGCGAAACGTGGTTGAGCTATGTCCTCTCCTCCGGGCGCAACTGGAAAGGGCCGATCGGCGATTTCCGGCTGGTGGTCGACAAGGGGCGGGCCGACAATCTGGTCAGCTTCTGCATGGACGGGGTGAAGAAGCTCACCCCAACCCAGTTCGAAGTGCGCCGCACCAATTTCGAGCCGGCGGGCGATCTGGACGTGCTGATCGTCGAATGGTCCCGCCCCTGAGGCTCAGTCGAGGTTCGGCCTGACCCAGCGTTCGGCCACGGCCACGTCCAGCTCGCGCCGCGCGGCATAGTCTTCCAGCTGGTCGCGCCCGATCCGCGCCACGCCGAAGTATTCGCTTTGCGGGTGCGCGAAATAGAACCCCGATACCGCCGCCGTGGGCAGCATCGCCTGACTTTCGGTCAGCACGATCCCGGCGTTCTCGCCCGCGTTCAGCAGGTCGAACAGGATCGGCTTGAGGCTGTGATCGGGGCAGGCCGGATAGCCGGGCGCTGGGCGGATGCCGCGATACTGTTCGCGGATCAGCGCCTCGTTGGTCAGCTGTTCGCCCGGGGCATAGCCCCACAGCACGGTGCGCACGTGCTGGTGCAGGCGCTCGGCAAAGGCTTCGGCAAAACGGTCGGCCAGCGCCTTCAGCAGGATGTCGTTATAGTCATCGTGATTGGCGCGGAAGCGTTCGAGATGCGGTTCGATCCCGTGGATGCCCACCGCAAAACCGCCGATCCAGTCGCCATCGGGATCGATGAAATCCGCGAGGCAATAGTTCGCGCGGTCGCGGCTCTTGCGGATCTGCTGGCGCAGGAACGGCACGCGGATATGGCGCTCTTCCTCGGCAAGGTAGAGCATCACGTCATCGCCTTCGCGCGCGCAGGGCCAGAAGCCGGCAACCGCCTTGGCGGTCAGCCACTTTTCGCCGACGATCTGGTCGAGCATCGCCTTGGCGTCCTTGAACAGCGCTTGCGCGCTTTCGCCGACCACTTCGTCGGCCAGGATCGCCGGGAAGGTGCCGGCCAGTTCCCAGGCGCGGAAGAACGGGGTCCAGTCAAAGCATTCGACCAGATCAGCCAGATCCCAGTCCGCGAAGACGTGGAGCCCCGGCTGCTCGGGCGGCGGGGCCTTTTCCGAAAGATCGGCCCGGAAACCGTTGGCGCGGGCATCTTCAAGGCTGAGCAGGATCGAGGCTTCCTTGCCCGCGCGCAGATCGCGCACATGCTGGTATTCGGCGGCGGTGGCGGCGACGAAGGGCTCACACTGGGTGTCGGACAAGAGCTGGCTGGCCACGCCCACCGCGCGGCTGGCGTCGAGCACGTGGATCACCGGGCCGTCATAGGCCGGGTCGATCCTGAGCGCGGTGTGGACCTTGCTGGTGGTCGCCCCGCCGATTAGCAGCGGGATCGAGAGCCCGGCGCGCTGCATTTCCTCGGCCACGGTGACCATTTCATCAAGGCTGGGCGTGATCAGGCCCGACAGGCCGATGATATCGGCTTCCTCGCGCACGGCGGTCTCGATGATCGTCGACCAGGGCACCATTACGCCCAGGTCGATCACTTCATAGCCGTTGCACTGCAGCACCACGCCGACGATGTTCTTGCCGATATCGTGAACGTCGCCCTTCACGGTCGCCATCACGATCTTGCCCTTGGCCTTGGCGCCTGCTTCCTTCGCCGCTTCGATGAACGGAATGAGGTGGGCCACGGCCTTCTTCATCACGCGGGCCGATTTCACCACCTGCGGCAGGAACATCTTGCCCGCGCCGAACAGGTCGCCAACGGTGTTCATGCCGGCCATCAGCGGGCCTTCGATCACTTCGATCGGGCGCGCGTGGAGCAGACGCGCTTCCTCGGTATCCTCGACGATATGGGCGTCGATGCCCTTGACCAGCGCATGTTCGAGCCGGCGCACCACGTCCCAGCCGCGCCATTCGGCGGCGGCCTTTTCCTGCGCGGCATCCTGGCCCTTGAAGCTTTCGGCCATGGTGATCAGCCGCTCGGTGGCGGTCTGGTCGCCCGCCACGGGGCGGCACAGGATCACGTCTTCGCAGGCATCGCGCAGCGCGGGGTCGATCGTGTCGTAGATGTCGATCTGCCCGGCATTGACGATCGCCATGTCGAGCCCAGCGCGGATCGCGTGGTAGAGGAACACCGAATGCATTGCCCGGCGCACTGGCTCGTTGCCGCGGAAGCTGAACGACAGGTTGGACAGCCCGCCCGAACAATGGACGTGCGGCAGCTGCGCCTTGATCTCGGCCACGGCCTCGATGAAATCGAGACCATAGCGGTCATGCTCCTCGATCCCGGTCGCGACCGCAAAAATGTTGGGATCGAAGATGATGTCCTCGGCCGGGAAACCCATCCCGGTGAGCAGGGCATAGGCCCGCGCGCAGATTTCGACCTTGCGCGCCTTGGTGTCGGCCTGGCCCTTTTCGTCAAAGGCCATGACCACCACGGCGGCGCCATAATCGAGGCACAGCCGGGCATGATGCAGGAAGGCGTCTTCGCCCTCCTTCATCGAGATCGAATTGACGATCGGCTTGCCCGACACGCATTTCAGCCCGGCCTCGATCACCTCCCACTTGGAGCTGTCGATCATCACCGGCACGCGGGCGATATCGGGTTCGGCGGCGATCAGCTTGAGGAAGGTGGTCATCGCCTCGACCGCGTCGAGCAGCCCTTCGTCCATGTTGACGTCGATGATCTGGGCGCCGTTCTCGACCTGCTGGCGCGCGACTTCGACGGCCTTGGCATAGTCGCCTGCAAGGATCAGCTTCTTGAAGGCCGCGCTGCCGGTCACATTGGTGCGCTCGCCCACGTTGACGAAGGATGCGATCTGCTGGGTCATCGGCTCAGGCCCCCATCACGAAAGGTTCAAGGCCCGCCAGCCGCGTCACGACCGGGGAATGGGGCTGGGTGCGTGGGGCAAGATCACGCGCGGCGGCGGCAATCGCGGCAATGTGCGCAGGCGTGGAGCCGCAGCATCCGCCCAGCACGTTGACCTGGCCGTGTTCGGCCCATTCGCGCAGCATCGCCGCGGTCGTATCGGGTAGCTCGTCATATTCGCCCAGTTCGTTGGGCAGGCCGGCGTTGGGATAGACCATGATCAGCGTGTCGGCGATGGCGCCGAGCGCGCGGACATGGGGGCGCAGCTGCGCCGCGCCGAACGAGCAGTTGAGCCCCACGGTCACCGGGCGGGCATGGCGCACGGCATACCAGAAGGCTTCGACCGTATGGCCCGAGAGGTTGCGTCCCGACAGGTCGGTCAGCGTCATCGACAGCATCAGCGGCACGTCGCGGCCCAGTTCGCGTTCAAGCTGCTTCACCGCCAAGATCGCGGCCTTGCAGTTGAGCGTGTCGAACACCGTTTCGACCAGGATGAAGTCGGCTCCGCCCTCGATCAGCGCGGCGGCCTGTTCGTGGTAGACCTCGACCAGGAAATCCCAGTCGATCTCGCGGTAGCCCGGATCGTTGACATCGGGCGAGAGCGAGAGGGTCTTGTTGGTCGGCCCGATCGAGCCCAGCACAAAGCGGGGGCGGCCGTCCTTGGCGGTATAGCTGTCGCAGGCGCGGCGCAGGATCTGCGCAGCCGCAACGTTGAGTTCGCGCACCAGATGCTCGGCGCCGTAATCGGCCATCGAGATGCGGTTCGAGGAGAAGGTGTTGGTCGAGACCATGTCCGACCCGGCATCGAGATAGGCCCGCGCGATTCCGTCAATCACCTCGGGCTTGGTCAGCACGAGGATGTCGTTGTTGCCCTTCTGATCCTTGGGCAGGCCAAGGGTGCCGGCAAAGTCGGCCTCGCTCAGCTTGTAGTTCTGGATTTCGGTGCCGAGCGCGCCGTCGGTGATCAGGATGCGCTTGGCCGCTTCGGCCAGCAGGGTTTCACGGGCCGACATCAGCGGGCCTCCTTGGGACGCAGGCCGAGCAGGTGGCAGATCGCGTAGCTCAGCTCGGCGCGGTTGAGAGTGTAGAAGTGGAAATCGCGCACACCGCCCGCATAGAGCCGGCGGCAGAACTCGGCGGAGATCGTCGCGGCGACCAGCTGGCGCGAGGCGGGGTGGGTGTCGAGCCCTTCGAACAGCCCGTCCATCCAGCCGGGGATCTGCGCCCCGCAGGCGGCCGCGAACTTGCGGGTCTGGGCGACGTTGGAAACGGGCAGGATGCCGGGGATCACCGGGGCATCGATCCCGGCGCGGGCCAGCTTGTCGCGAAAGCGGAAGAACACTTCGGGATCGAAGAAGAACTGGGTGATCGCGCGGCTGGCCCCGGCATCAAGCTTGCGCTTGAGATTGTCGATATCAGCCTCGGCGCTGGCGGCATCGGGGTGGGTTTCGGGATATGCCGCAACCGAGATGTCGAACGGGGCGATATCCTTGAGCCCAGCTACCAGTTCGGCGGCATTGGCATAGCCTTGGGGGTGCGGCTGGAACGGCACGCCGGGGGCGCCCATGTCGCCGCGCAGCGCTACCACGTGGCGCACGCCGGCCTCCCAATAGGCTTCGGCGACTTCGCGGATTTCCGCCTTGCTCGCCTCGACGCAGGTGAGGTGGGCCGCCGCCGGCAGGCCGGCTTCGGCGATGATCCGCGCGACCGTGCCGTGGGTGCGGTCGCGGGTCGAACCGCCCGCGCCATAAGTGACCGAGACGAACCGCGGGGCCAGCGGGGCCAGCGTGGTCACCACGTCCCACAGCTGTTCCATCAGCGCGTCGGTCTTGGGCGGGAAGAATTCGAACGAGACGGCAATATCGCCCGGCAGCCCCGCGAACAGCGGAGTGTCGAGCGCGGTGCGCGCTTCGCGGAGGGCATCATAGCTGGGGGGCATCAGCGGGGGCCTAGATTGCAGTGGTGGAAGGGCGGGTTGCTTGAATACTCGGGGTTGGGGCGCCGGTGCGGGTGCCGGTCCAGATCTTGACGGTCAGCGGCTTGCCCGGCAGCGCGACAGGGGCCGCTGCCTCGAACCCGGCGTTGGACAGCAGCGCCAGCATCTGTTCGTCGGAGAAGCCAAGGCGGGCATGGGCGTGCGCGGTGCGCAGTTCTTCGCGGTCGTGCGCGGCGAAATCAACCACCGCAACCCGGCCGCCGGGGCGGGTCACGCGGGCGGCTTCGGCCAGCACGTCCTCGGGGGCCTGGGCATAGTGCAGCACCTGATGGAACAGCAGCGTGTCGAACCCGGCATCCGCAAAGGGCAGGGCGGTGAAATCGCCCTGGACCAGATCGACCCGGTCAGCCGGGAGATCCTGCAACCGCGCGCGGGCGACGCGGAGCATTTCCGGGCTCTTGTCGAACGCGGTGACGTGCTGGCTGAGCGGAGCAAACAGCTGCGCCATGCGCCCGGTGCCGGTGCCAACATCGAGCAGGTGGCCGAGTGACGCTTCGCCCAGCGCCTTGGCCAGCGCGGCTTCGACCGGGGCGTCGGGCGTGTGGAGATTGCGCAGCGTATCCCATTCGGCGGCGTGACGGGCGAAATAGCCCTGGGCGCTGGATTCGCGCGCGGCGCGGATCGCGGCCAGATGGCGGCGATCTTCGGCGCAGCGCGCGGCAAAGCCGGCGTCATCGCGCTCGGCCACGGCGAGCAGCCGCGCGGCGGCGGCCCCCAGCGGCGGGGCGCGGGTTTCGCTGATCGCGCTGCGCAGGAATACCCAGCTGCCTTCCTTGCGGCGTTCGGCCAGCCCCGCATCGCACAGTATACGGACATGGCGCGAGACGCGCGGCTGGCTTTGCCCCAGCACCTGCGCCAGTTCACCCACCGCCAGCTCCATATGAGCCAGCAGTCGCATGATCCGTAGCCGGGTGGTATCGGCAAGGGCGCGCAGGGTGGGGTCGATCCGCATGGGCGCATCATATAAAGAAATCTTTATATCTAATCAACTCCCCTTGAGAACAAGGCTGCGAATTGCGGGATTGCACTGGGTTGGCAGTCCCGGATCGCGTGGTTAGAGTGCCCATGAACGCAGCGGATCACACCGGCGCGTTCGGTGCAGGATTTCAGCGAATTGAGAAGGCCGAACCGATGACCAAGCTTGCTTCCCTTGCCCTTGCCGTGACCGCTCTTGCCCTTGCGGGTTGCGGCAGTTCGGAAAGCGCCAAGGAAGAAGCCCAGCCGGAAAACGTCGAGATGCCGGCCGAAGAAGCCGTGGGCGATATCGAGGCGACTCCGGCGGCCGATGCGGCGGCCGAGCCCGGCGCCGATGCCACCACAGCGGCTGAGGCACCCGCCCCTGCGACCAAGCCCTAACCGGCACGCACCAGTTCACCGAGGGCGGGCGGCTTTCCATCTGGAGAGCCGCCCGTTTTCTGTCAGGGCAAGGCGTGGTAAGGCGCTGGCTATGCGCAAAATCCTGATAGCATTGGCCCTCGTGGCTGCCGGCGGCTGCACCAAGGCCGACAATGAACCCGGCCCCGGCGGCGTGACCGTGGGCGAAGCCCGTGCGCTTGATGAAGCGGCCGAGATGATCGAGAGCCAGACCCTGCCGAGCGAAGCCGCGCCAAGCAGCGCGCCAGCACCAGCAAAGCCCGCGCCCGCCCGGCGCTAGGCCCGGCCCCCCAGCGTGGCGGCCAGCCCGGCCAGCGCTTCGCCGAGCCGGGCGAGCCCGGCGCTGTCGCGCGAATTGGCGAAGATCGAGGCCGAGATGCACAGCCGCGCGTTGCTTGATACCGCGAGCCGGCAGCCGAGCGAGCAGATCCCGGCATGGCCGTGGCCATCGTCGATCGCATAGCCCGCTGCGCCCGCGCGTTCGACCTGCTGGGCATAGTCGGCAAAGGCCAGTGGGCTTTGCCAGCGCACTGCATCGTAGCGCCGCCGCAGTTCGGCCGATGATATGCCCTCGCTGGCGGCGAGCGCCCGTCCGGTCGCCCCGCCGCCGATTGGCTGGCGCTGGCCGATGACCATCAGGATGCGCGTGGCCGCGCCGCTTTCGGCCAGGGCGACCAGTTCGAGCCGGTCGCTCGATACCGCGTGCCACAGCCCTAGCGTGGCCTCGTGCGTCTGGGCGAAGGTGCCAAGTGCCGGGCGGGTGGCGGCGATCACCTGGTCCAGCGCGCCGCGCGCAAAATCCAGTCGGGCCCAGCCCGAGGCCGCGCGGTAGAGCTTGGCCGCCCCGCCGCGTTCAACCATGCCCTCGGCCACCAGGGTGCGCAGCAGGTTGAGGCAGCTTGACGGGCTGAGCACCAGATCGCGCGCGATCTCCGACAGCGTCAGCCCCGCCGGGTGCGAGGAGAGCAGCCGCAGAATGGCGAAAGCTTGCGAGACGGAGCGCACCGGACCGGACATCGGCTGACGATACTTTTCACAATGATGAAAGACAATTCCAAATGATGAATTGGCTTTCCCTTGCCGCGCCGGCTTGCGAAGATGCCCGCAAACAGGAGATTCGGATGTCGGGAATGCTTGAAGGAAAGGTCGTCGCGATCACCGGGGCCGGGCGCGGCGTGGGCCGCGAAATCGCGCTGCTCTGCGCGAAGCATGGCGCGGCCGTGGTGGTCAACGATCCGGGCGTGGGCGGCGGCGGCGAAGGCGGCGATGCCGGTCCGGCGCAGCAGACCGTGGACGATATCGTGGCCGCCGGCGGCAAGGCATGGGCCAACCTTGCCAGCGTGGCCGATCCGGTTGGCGCGGCGACGATCATCGAAGACGCGGTGCAGCGCTTCGGGCGGATCGATGCCGTGGTCAACAACGCGGGCATCCTGCGCGATACCATCTGGCACAAGATGAGCCACGAGGACTGGCGCGCGGTGATCGACGTCAATCTCAACGGCCCGTTCAACGTCTGCAAGGCGGCGACGCCTTATTTCCGCGAGCAGCAATCGGGCAGTTTCATCCACTTCACCTCCACCTCGGGCCTGATCGGCAATGTGGGCCAGGCCAACTATTCGGCGGCCAAGCTGGGGTTGGTGGCACTGTCGCAGTCGATCGCGCTCGACATGGCGCGCGCGGGCGTGCGCTCTAACTGCATCGCGCCTTTCGCGTGGAGCCGGATGACCGCCTCGATCCCCGCTGAAACGCCCGAGCAGAAGCAGCGGGTCGAACGGCTCAAGACGATGAGCGCCGACAAGATCGCGCCGCTGGTTGTCTATCTCGCCTCTGATGCCTCAAAGGCTGTGACCAACCAGATCTTCTCGGTCCGCAAGAACGAGATCGTGCTCTACAACAAGCCGCGCCCGATCCGCTCGATGACCAAGCTTGAAGGCTGGACGCCAGAGGCCATCGCCGACGAGCTGATCCCCGCCTTCACGCCGAGCTTCGCGCGCGCCGACGAGGTTTCGGCCCACGTCTTCCCTTATGACCCGATCTGAGGACCACGCCATGACCCAGGGTATGGATGCCGATGCCTTTGAGCAGTTCATCGACCAGTTGCGCCGCTATGTGCGCGAGCGGCTGATCCCGGCGGAAAAGACGATCATCGAAACCGACCAGATCCCCGCCGAGATTCTGGATGAAATGCGCGACATGGGGCTGTTCGGCCTGACCATGCCCGAGGAATACGGCGGCGCGGGGATGAACATCACCCAGTATGCGCGAACCATCAATACGCTGTCCTATGCCATGCCGGCGTTCCGCTCGATCATCTCGATCAACATCGGGATGGTCTGCTCGGCGCTCAAGAACGGCGGGACCGAGGCGCAGAAGGCCGAATGGCTGCCGCGTCTGGCTGCGGGCGAAATTGCCTGCTTTGGCCTGACCGAACCGGGTTCCGGCTCTGACTCTGCCGCGATGCAGACCATGGCGGTGAAGAGCGGCAATGGCTGGGTGCTCAATGGCACCAAACGCTACATCACCAATTCGCCCTTCGCCAAGGTGGCGCTGATCATGGCGCGGACCGCCAAGGAAGCCCTGCCCAAGAACGCGCACGTCTCGGCCTTCCTGGTGCCGATGGACACGCCTGGCGTTGCAGTTGGCAAGTCGGACAAGAAGATGGGGCAATCGGGCAGCCACATCGCCGATATCATCATGGACAATGTCCAGCTGCCCGCCGATGCGCTGCTGGGCGACAGCGAGGGCAAGGGCTTCATCTATGCGATGAAGAGCCTCGACAATGGCCGGATCTCGGTTGGGGCTGCGGCCACCGGCTATGCCCGCCGCGCGCTCGATTCCGCGATCCGCTACGCCAATGAGCGCAAGGCCTTTGGTGAACCGATCGCCAACTTCCAGCTGATCCAGCAGATGCTCGCCGATAGCGAGATCGAGATCTACGCGGCCGAAGCGATGATGCAGGACGTGACCGCGCGCGCCGATGCGGGCGAGAACGTGCTGCGCAAGGCCGCCGCCTTCAAGGTCTTTGCCTCCGAGATGTGCGGCCGCGTGGTTGACCGCGTGGTGCAGGTCTATGGCGGTGCGGGCTACCTCGCCGAATACGATGCCGAACGCTTCTTCCGTGATGCCCGGATCTACCGCATCTACGAAGGCACGACCCAGATCCTCCAGCTCCAGATCGCCAAGCACATGCTGCGCGAATGGGCCGCAGAGCAGGGCTGACCGGCAATGTATGACATTCTCAGCGGCCTCTCGGTGGTCGAGGTTTCCTCCTTCGTCGCCTCGCCCACGGCGGGGCTCTACATGGCGCAATTCGGCGCCGACGTGATCCGGGTCGACCAGATCGGCGGTGGGCAGGATTTCCGGCGCTGGCCGGTGACCGAACACAACGATTCGCTTGGCTGGGAAAACCTCAACCGCGCCAAGCGCAGCCTCGCGCTCGATTTCGGCAAGCCCGAAGCCCGCGAATTGCTGACCGAGCTGATCCGCAAGACCGGGCAATTGATCACCAACCTTCCGGTGACCGGCTTTCTCGCGCATGACCGGCTGGCCGAAGGCCGGCCCGATCTGGTCACGGTGCGGGTGATGGGCTGGCCCGATGGCTCGGTGGCGCTCGATTACACCGCCAATGCGGCGGTGGGTTACACCGCGCTGACCGGCCCGCTCGAAGACCCCCGCCCGGTCAACCACGTGCTTCCGGCCTGGGATCTCCTGACCGGGGCCTATGCCGCCTTTGCGCTGCTGGCCGCGATCCGCCGCCGCGATGCCACGGGCCTTGGCGGGGAAGTGCGCCTGCCGCTCAGCGACATCGCGATGGGCAGCGCCGCCAATCTCGGCCGGGTGGCCGAAGTGCTCTATACCGGGCGTGACCGCGAACGGCTGGGCAATGCCGTGTTCGGCACCGTCGGGCGCGATTTCGTGACCCGCGATGGCACGCGGCTGATGATCGTCGCGATCAACGAGCGGCAATGGCAGGGGCTGGTCAAGGCGCTGGGCCTTACCGAAGGGCTGGCCGCGCTCGAAGCGCAGCTGGGCGTGACCTTTGCCGGCGATGATGGTGCCCGCTTTACCCACCGTGCGCCGATCTTTGCCCTGATCGAAGCCGAAGTCGGCAAATACGATCACGCCGATCTTGCCGCGCTGCTCGATGGCAACGGCGTGGTTCACGGCCCCTATCGCACCATGGTCGAGGCGGTGAACGATCCCCGTCTGGTGACCGCCAACCCGATGTTCGCGCCCAGCGACGACAATCCCTCGGGCTTTGCCTATCCAGCGGCCGGCGCCTTTGCCACCGTGCCCCAGCTCGAACGCAAGCCCGCTGCGCCCGCACCGCGCAATGGCCAGCACAGCGAGGCGGTCCTCGCCGATGTGCTCGGCCTCTCCTCGGGCGAAATCGCCCGCCTGATCGACTCTGGAATCGTAGGAACCGACTGATGACCAAGCTTCGCCGCGCAGCCATTGTTTCCCCCATCCGCACGCCGGTCGGCAAGTTCGGCGGGGCGCTTGCCTCGGTCACCGCCGGGCAGCTCGGCGCGGAGATCCTCAAAGCGCTGATGGCGCGCACCAAGATTGACCCTTCGCGGGTCGACGACGTGGTGTTCAGCCAGGGCTATGGCAACGGCGAAGCGCCGTGCATTGGTCACTGGTCGTGGTTGCTGGCCGGGTTGCCCGAAGAAGTGCCGGGCTATCAGCTTGATCGGCGCTGCGGCTCGGGCCTGCAGGCGATCATCAACGCCGCGATGATGGTGCAGACCGGCATGAGCGATGTCGTCGTTGCGGGCGGCTGCGAGTCCATGTCGAACGTCGAACATTACTCCACCGACGTGCGCAAGGGCGTGCGCGCGGGCAACCTGACCCTGCATGACCGCCTGACCCGCGGGCGCGTGATGAGCCAGCCGATTGAGCGTTACGGCGTGATCTCGGGGATGATCGAGACGGCCGAAAACCTCGCCAAGGACTGGAACATCAGCCGCGAGGCGTGTGATGCCTATGCCGTGCGCAGCCATCAGCGCGCCGCTGCCGCCTGGGCCAACAATCTCTTCGCCGACGAACTGGTGCCGATCGCTGTGCCGCAGAAGAAGGGTGATCCCGTGGTGTTCGACCACGACGAGGGCTACCGCGCCGACGCGACGATGGAGACGCTCGGCAAGCTGCGTGCGCTCGAAGGCGGCGTGGTGACGGCGGGCAACGCCAGCCAGCAGAACGATGCTGCTGCCGCCTGCCTGGTGGTTGCGGAAGACAAGCTCGAAGAGCTGGGACTTGAGCCCATCGCCTACTTCCATAGCTGGGCTGCCGCCGGTTGCGATCCCAGCCGCATGGGCTATGGCCCGGTCCCCGCGACCGAGCGCCTGTTCGCCCGCAACGGCCTCTCGCTCGGCGACATGGGCCTGATCGAACTCAACGAAGCCTTCGCGCCGCAGGTGCTGGCCTGCCTCAAGGGCTGGGGTTGGTCGGACGATGACAGCCGCCATGACATCCTCAACGTCAATGGTTCGGGCATTTCGCTGGGCCACCCGATCGGCGCGACCGGCGGGCGCATCCTTGCCAACCTGACCCGCGAAATGCAGCGCCGTGACGTGAAGTACGGGCTTGAAACCATGTGCATCGGCGGCGGTCAAGGCATCGCGGCGGTGTTCGAAAAGGCATGAGCGCCATCGATTACGGCCACGTGCTGGGCGCGGCGCGGGGCTATCTCGCGCAGGCCCAGGCGGCGCTCGCCGAGCGGCTCGAAGGCCAGCGGATCGACGCGCACCAGCGCGCCGCCCACGGCTTTGCCTGGATCGCGACGAGCGTGGCCGCGCTTGAGGCGGTGGCAGGCTGGCTTGAGGCGAATGGCGCTGCCAACCCGATCGACGCCAAGGTTGCCCGCCTCGCCTTTGCCGAGGTGCTGGGGCAGCTCGTTGGCGGCCTGCCGATGGGCCAGAACGAAATCGTCCGCCCGGCTGACCTCGGCCTTGGCGCCGCCGCGCGCGATCTGGCCCAGGCCTGCGCCGCTCTGATCGATGCCGATCACGCCGAAACCCGCGCCGAGGTGGCCGCATTGCTGGCCGCCGGGCACTGGCCGTCGGAGAGCTTCCACGACAGCGACCTCGATGCGATCCGCGACCAGTTCCGCCGCTTCACCGAGGCCGAAATCCTGCCCCATGCCCACAAGTGGCATCTGGCAAACGACCTGATTCCCGATGCTACCGTCGCCGCGATGGCCGAGCTTGGCACCTTCGGCGTGTGCATCCCTGAAGAGTATGGCGGGCTGGGCCTCTCCAAACTGGTGATGTGCCTTGTCACCGAGGAACTGTCGCGCGGCTGGATCGGCGCGGGCTCGCTCGGCACCCGCAGCGAGATCGCGGGCGAACTGATCGCGCAGGGCGGCACGGCCGAGCAGAAGGCGCAGTGGCTGCCCCGCATCGCCAGCGGTGACGTGCTGCCAACCGCCGTGTTTACCGAGCCTGATGTGGGCTCCGACCTTGGCAGCCTGCAAACCCGCGCGCGGCAGGACGCGAATGGTGATTGGGTGATCGACGGGGCCAAGACCTGGATTACCCACGCCAGCCGGTCCGATCTGATGACGCTGCTCGCCCGCACGCTGCCAGACGCCAAGGGCTATGCCGGCCTCTCGATGCTGCTGGTCCCCAAGCCGCGCGGGAGCGAGGCTGATCCGTTCCCGGCAGACGGCATGGCGGGTAGCGAGATCGAGGTGCTGGGTTACCGGGGGATGCGCGAATATGCGCTCTCGTTCGATGGGATGCGCGCGCCCGCCGAGGCGCTGCTGGGCGGCGAGCAGGGGCAGGGCTTCAAGCAGCTGATGCGCACGTTTGAAGGCGCCCGGATCCAGACCGCCGCGCGCGCCGTGGGCGTTGCCCGCCGCGCGCTGGAACTGGGGCTGGACTATGCCCTAAACCGCAAGCAGTTCGGCAAGGCCATCGCCGCTTTCCCGCGCGTGGCTGACAAGCTGGCGATGAGCTTGGCTGACCTGATCCTCTCCCGCGAGCTGACCTATGCCGCCGCGCGGGCCAAGGATTCGGGCAAGCGCTGCGATATCGAGGCTGGCATGGCCAAGCTGCTCGCCGCGCGCACCGCGTGGAGCAACGCCGATGCCGCGCTGCAGATCCACGGCGGCAACGGCTATGCGCTGGAGTTCGAGATCAGCCGCGTGCTGTGCGATGCGCGCATCCTCAACATCTTCGAAGGCGCGGCCGAAATCCAGGCGCAGGTGATCGCGCGCGGGCTGCTGGAAGGGCGCAACTGATGAGCGATTGGAGCAGCTGGATCGGCCGCGAGGAACAGCGTCATGACCGCGTCGACGAGGCCATGACCACCCGCTGGCTCGCCACGCTTGACCGCGCCGCGCCGGGTGATGGCACCGCGGCGCAGGCGCTGCACTGGTGCCTGTGCCTGCCCGATGCGCCGACTGCTGCATTGGGGCCGGATGGTCACCCGCTGCGCGATGACAGTCCCGCGAGCTTCCTGCCGCCCGTGCCGCTGCCGCGCCGGATGTGGGCTTCGAGCAAGGTGGAGTTCCATGTTCCCCTGCGCGTGGGCGAGCGCGTCACGCGCACCTCGCGCGTCGCCTCGGTCACCGAAAAGACCGGCGGTTCAGGCCAGCTGGTGTTCGTTGACGTGGCGCACGAAACGCATGGGGAAAGCGGCCTTGCGGTCAGCGAGGTGCAGTCGCTGGTCTACCGGGCGCCTGCCGAGCCCGGCACGCCGCCCGCCCCGCCGCCGCTGGGGGAGGGGCGCTTCGATCGCTCGGCCTGGTCCGCCCACCGTGCTTTAGTCCCCACCGAACCGCTGCTGTTTCGCTTTTCCGCGCTGACCTTCAACAGCCACCGCATCCACTACGACCTGCCCTATGCCGTGGGCGAAGAGAACTATCGCGGTCTGGTGGTTCACGGACCGCTGACCGCCAGCCTGCTGCTTGATCTGGCACAGCGCGAACTGGGCGACAACGCGCTCAAGACCTTCGCGTTCCGGGGCCTCTCCCCGGCGATCTGCGACGAAATGCTGCACCTCGTGCTGCGCAGCAAGGATGCGGATTATGAACTGGGCGCCTTTGCCGCCGACGGCCGCCAGGTGATGAGCGCCAGCGCCACGGTCTGAAGGCGGGCTGATCAGTCCAGCCGCACCTTGCCGCGCCCGGCCTTGACCGCGCCGCGCTTTTTCTTGCCTTCAAGGCGCTGGGTCTTGCCGACGCGGTTGAGGCGGCTCTTGGCGCGCTGCTGGGGGAGGTTGAAGGCTTCGGCGATCAATTCGCCCAGCCGCTCGCGCGCGTCGGTTCGGTTGGCTTCCTGGGTACGGAAGCGCTGGGCGGTGATGAGGAGTTCGCCCCTCGCCGTCATCCGGCTGCCCGCGAGCTGCTTGAACCGCGCGAACACCGGCACCGGTAGGCGCAGGGCATAGACATCGAGCCGCAGCTGCACGGCGGTTGCCACCTTGTTGACGTTCTGCCCGCCCGGACCGGAAGCGGTGATGAAGCTTTCGCTGGCCAGCGCGTTCGCGCGGGCGATGGCTTCATCCGCCGAGGACATCTTCGCCAAATCCGAACGCCGCGAAATCCGCCGGCACTGGCGCGCGCGCGGCGATTGGCGGCTTGCCTTCGCGCTCTACGGTGAGGGCGAGCGCGTGGAGCATCGTGCGCTGCGCGCCTTTTCCGTCGCCATAGACCGGATCGCCGAGCAGCGCATGGCCGAGCCCGGCCTGCGCGTGGATGCGGATCTGGTGGGTGCGGCCGGTTTCGGGCCGGAATTCGACCAGCGTCAGGCTGCCGCGCTCGGCCAGCTTGCGCCAGTGCGTGACCGAAGGCTTGCCTTTCTTCGCCGCGATCATCCGCCAACCCTTGTCCGCGCTCGAAATCTTGGAGAGCGAGAGCGCGATCGTGCCTTCATCGCCCTCGACCGGGCCGTTCACGATCCCGAGGTAGACCTTCTTCACCTGCCGCCCTTCGAAGGCGGCGTTGAAGCGCTTCAGGGCCTTGGGATTGCGCGCCAACAGCAGGCAGCCCGAGGTGTCGGTATCGATCCGGTGGGCGGGCCAGGGCTCGCGCTGGAAGCCGAGTTTCAGCTCTTCCAGATGGTCTTCAAGGCAGCGGCCGCCGGCACGCGGCCGCTCGATCGGCAGGCCCGCGGGCTTGTCGATCACCAGGGCTTCGCCGTCTTCGTAAACGATCGGGATGGCGGTCATGCAAGTGCTCCAGCTATGCGGCGCACCGCTTCTTCAAGTTTGGCTTCGTCGGCGGCGAAGGAGATGCGAAACCCGTCCGTGCCGCCAAAGGCCGAGGCGGCGACCACCGCGACCCCGTGTTCGAGGAGGTGCAGGCAGAGCGCCTCGTCATCGCCAAATCGCGCCATCAGCGGCGCGGCATCGACCATGCAATAGAACGCCCCGTCCGGCACCGGGCAGGACAGGCCGGAAATGGCGTTGATCGCGGCCACCACCATGTCGCGCCGCGCGCGGAAGCGCTCGCACCAGTCCTTCAGGAAGTCCTGCGGCCCTTCGAAGGCGGCCACGGCGGCGGCCTGGCTGATCGAGGCGGCGTTGCCCGAGGAATGCGATTGCAGGCGGCCCATCGCGCCGATCAGCCAGGCCGGGCCTGCCGCGACGCCGATGCGGAAACCGGTCATCGCGTGGCTTTTCGACACGCCCGATACGGTCAGCACGCGCTCTGCCAGCTGCGGGCATTCCACCGCCAGCGTGGCGTGAGCGCCCGGCGTATAGCGCAGCGGCGCATAGATATCGTCCGACATGGTCAGCACGCGCGGATGGCGGGCGAGCACTTCGCCCAGCGCGCGCAGTTCTTCGGCGGGATAGGTCGCGCCGGTCGGATTGCCCGGGCTGTTGAGCAGCAGCCAGCGGGTCTTGGGCGTGATCGCGGCTTCGAGCTGCTGTGCGGTGATGCGAAAGCCGCCGCTGGCCGTGGTTGGCAGGTCCACCACTTCGGCCCCGGCGAAGCGGACGATTTCGGGGTAGCTGACCCACCACGGGCTGGGGATCAGCACTTCATCACCCGGATCGAGCGTGGCGAGCAGCGCGTGAAAGATCGCCTGCTTGCCGCCCGCGCTGACGATCACCTGACTGGGCGGCACGTCGATGCCGAGGTCGCGCTTGAAATGCAGCGCGGCGGCGGCGCGCAGGGCGGCGGTGCCGGGAACGGCGGTATACTTTGTATCGCCGGCATCAAGCGCGGCATGGGCGGCGGCGATGACGTGGGGCGGGGTGGCGAAATCGGGTTCCCCCACCGACAGCGAGATAATGTCGCGCCCCTCGGCGCGCAGTTCGATCGCGCGGTCGGTGATCGCGGTGGTGCGCGAAGGCGCGATGCGGTCAAGCGCGCGGGAGAGCATGGCAGGGGCCATCACGGCAACAGCCGGGCCGGCATCAGCCCGCGCAGCGCGTTGCCGATCAGGAACCCGTCCTTGAGGTCATCCAGCGTCAGTTCGGCCTCGTCGGCGCGGCCATCCTCGATCAGCGAACGCCGCAGCACGCCCGGCAGCAGGCCCAGCCGCGCGGGCGGGGTGAGCAGCTTGCCGCCCCGCTCGACGAACAGGTTGGTGAAGCAGCCTTCGGTCAGCAGACCATCATCGCGCAGGAACAGCGCCTCTTGCGCCCCGGCGCCCTTGGCGGCTTTGAGGCCGACATCGTAAAAGCCGCGGTCGGTGCTCTTGTGGCGCAGGCGCCAGTCCCCGGCATCGACCGGCAGGCGCAGCACCGCGCAGGTCACCGGCTCTACCAGCGGCGCGGGCAGTTTGCCCAGTTCAAGGCTGTAGGCCCCGCTGCGCGAGGCAACGAGGCGCAGCCGCGCCGGGCTGTCGGCATCGAAGCACAGCGCCTGGATCGCATTGCGCACGGCATGGCGATCGAAGGTGAAGCCCAGTTCGTCGGCGCTGGCCTTGATCCGTTCAAGGTGCATCTCGAGCAGCGGCACGCCGTGTTCGGGGGTAAAACGCATCGTCTCGATCAGGTCGCACCCGGCGGCATAGAGCCGCACGAACCCGCCCTTGACCAGGCATTCGCGCCATTCCTGCAGCCCTTCGCTGTCGGCTACGATGGCCGAGCCGACGCCGAGCACCGCGCGGCCCCGGCCGTTTTCGCCGGGCGTCAGGCGCAGGGTGCGGATCGCGACGTTAAAGGCCGCATCGCCATTGGCATCGATCCGCCCGATTGCCCCGCAATAGGGGCCGCGGGCATCGCGCTCGACCGCGTTGATCAGCTCCATCGCGCGGATCTTGGGCGCCCCGGTGATCGAGCCGCAGGGGAAGATCGCCCGGACCATGTCGATCGTGCCGCAGTCTTGTTGCAGGCGGGCGCGGATGGTGGTGACCATCTGGTGCACCGTGGGATAGCTTTCGACCGCGAAGGGCTTGTCGACCTTGACGCTGCCTGCCTCGGCCACGCGGCTGAGATCGTTGCGCAGCAGATCGACGATCATCAGGTTTTCGGCGCGGTCCTTGGTCGATGCAGCGAGTTCGGCGGCAAGCGCCGCATCTTCGGCTGCGTCGCGTCCGCGCGGGCGGGTGCCCTTCATCGGCTTGACCCTTGCCGCCCCGTCCTTGAGCGCGAAGAACAGCTCGGGCGAGCATGACAGTAGCCAGTGCGAGCCATCGCAGATGATCCCGCCATAGCCCGCGCCGGCTGCCGGGCGCAGCGCGGCGTAAAGCGCCAGCGGATCGCCCCGGAATGCGCCGGCCAGATGGAAGGTGAGATTGGCCTGATAGATATCGCCCGCCGCGATCGCTTCCTGCAGCTGGGCAAAGGCCGCGCCGTAGCCGCCGGGCGAAACCTGCGGCTCGACCGGGCCTACCTGCGCGGGCACGCCATCGTTTTCTGCCTGCGAGGCGAGCCATTCCGGGACAGCTGCGGCCGGGATCGTCTCGAACCCGTCGAAGGCACCGAACCACAGCAGCGGCCCCATCGCACCGGTCCGCGCGGCGGCCAGCGGGGCGAGGCGCGGCTCGAGCGCGAGCCCGGCTTCATAAGCGAAATAACCTGCCAGATCAGCGCCTTCGCGGCGCAGCGCCTCGATCCGTTCAAGGGCCGGGACGACCTCTTCCACGCGCCGCGCCACGATCACTTCGCGGGGGGCACGATAGAGGCGCGCATCGCTGGCCCCTTCGGGGCGAGCATCGTCGAGCAGGATGAACGGTTCAGCCATTGGAAAGGCGCTTCTAGCGATGGTTTGGCCGTCATGCAAAAAGCCCCTCGCGCTGGGGCGTTCAGCGTTTTATCTGAAACACTTGGAGTCGCAGGGAGCCGCCGTAATGGAAGACATCTACATTGGTCTGGGATCGAACGGCGAGCGCCAGTCGCTGCTGCTGGGGCGGGCCAATCGCCACGGCCTGATCGCAGGCGCAACCGGCACCGGCAAGACCGTGACCCTGCAGACCATGGCTGAACAGTTTTCGGCTCAGGGCGTGCCGGTGTTCCTGGCCGACGTGAAGGGCGATCTTTCGGGTGTGTGCATGGCCGGCAGCCACGAATTCAAGCACGCCGATGTGATCGAGCAGCGCGCCAAGGATCTCGGCCTCGCCAACTATGCCTATCATGACAATCCGGCGGTGTTCTGGGATCTGTATGGCGAACAGGGCCACCCGATCCGCACTACGGTGTCGGAAATGGGGCCGCTGCTGCTCTCGCGGCTGATGGGGCTCAACGAAACGCAGGAAGGCGTGCTGACCGTGGCCTTCAAGTGGGCCGACGACAACGGGCTGCTGCTGCTCGATTTCGATGACCTCCAACAGACCCTGATCGCCTGCGCCGAAAAGGCGAGCGAGCTGGCCACGACCTATGGCAACATTTCCAAGGCCAGCGTCGGCACGATCCAGCGCCAGTTGCTGTCCTTCGCCAGCCAGGGCGCGGACCGGTTCTTTGGCGAGCCGGCGTTCGAGATCAACGACTTCATCCGCACCGACGAGGCCGGCAAGGGGATCATCAATATCCTTGCGGCTGAAAAGCTGATGCAGAGCCCCAAGCTCTACGCGACCTTCCTGCTCTGGCTGCTGTCCGAACTGTTCGAGGCGCTGCCCGAAGTGGGCGATCCCGAAAAGCCCAAGCTGGTGTTCTTCTTTGACGAAGCCCACCTCCTGTTCGACGATGCCCCCCAGGCGCTGTTCGACAAGATCGAGCAGGTTGTCCGCCTGATCCGCTCGAAGGGTGTGGGGGTGTTCTTCGTCACCCAGAACCCGATCGATATTCCGGAAAAGATCGCCGGGCAGCTGGGCAACCGGGTGCAGCACGCGCTGCGCGCCTTTACCCCGCGCGATCAGAAGGCGATCAAGGCGGCGGCGGAAACCTTCCGCATCAACCCCGCGCTCGATGTCGAAACGGTGATCACCGAACTGAAGGTCGGCGAGGCGCTGGTTTCGACGCTCGATGGCGATGGCGCGCCCAGCGTGGTCCAGCGCACGCTGATCACCCCGCCGTGTTCGCGGCTTGGGCCGGTGAGCGACAAGGAGCGCGCGATCATCCAGTCGATCAGCCCGTTCGATGGCAAGTATGACACCGCCGTCAACCGCGAGAGCGCGGCCGAAGTGCTCGCCCAGAAGGCGCAGGACGCCGCCGCCGCTGCGCAGGTCGTGGCCGAACAGGGCGAGGTGGCCCAGCGCGCTCAGCCTCGCCAGACCCCGTCGATGTGGGAAAAGGCCGGCAAGGCGGCGCTTGGCGCAGCGGCGGCTTCGGCCGGCACGATGGTGGCGCGCAGCATGTCGGGGCGCAAATCGGGCGGCTCGCCGATGGCTTCGGCGGCCAGCGCGGCTGCCGGGGCGATCGGCACGGCGCTGGGCGGAGCGATGCTCGGCCGGTTCGCGCGCGGGCTGCTGGGCGGCTTGCTGCGCTGACGCTCGTCGGGGCGGGTCCGCGCTTCGTCGGGCGGTTCGTGCATTGATCCGCCGTGCGGGGTGAAGCATCGGTCCAAGTCGACCATTGCTTCAAGGATTTGCCATGCGCGCCCTGCTGTTTGCCGCCTCCACCCTTTCGCTGGCTTTGGCCGGGCCGGCGCTGGGCGCCCCGGTCAAGCCGGCCGCGCCCCAGGGCGCCGCGCCGGCTGCCGAGCTGACCGCAGAGGCTGTCGCCGCGCTTGCTCCGCTGCCTGCCGGGCGGCTCAGCGATGCGGTGGCCCCGGCGGCCTACTGGCTTGATCTGACGGTTGATCCCGCGCGCGAACGCTTTGCCGGCCATGTCGAGATCGAAGCCCGGCTCAAGGCGGAAAGCCGCTTCATTGACCTTCACGGCCGCGATCTGGCGGTCAGCAAGGTTGCCGCCGTGGTCGGCGGGCGGGCGGTGCCGGGGCGCTGGACCCAGCTTGATCCGACCGGGGTGGCCCGCATCACCTTCGGCGAGGCGCTGCCGGCCGGCCCGGTGCGGCTGGTGTTCGACTATGAGGCGGGCTTCCAGTCTGGCCCGGCGGGCCTGTTCCGGGTCAAGGTGGGCGACGATTGGTATTCGTGGACCCAGTTCGAATCGATCGATGCTCGCGCCGCGTTCCCGGGCTTTGACCAGCCCGGCTTCAAGACCCCGTTCCACGTCACCTTGCGCACCGCGCCGGGCCAGGTCGCGGTCAGCAACGCGCCCGAGGTGTCGAGCAAGCTTGAAGGCGGGCTGGAAGTCCACACCTTCGCGCCGACCCTGCCGCTGCCGACCTATCTGGTGGCGATGATGGTCGGCCCCTTCGCGACGCTTGAAGGGCAGGTGCCGCCCAGCCCGCAGCGCGCCGCGCCGCTGCCGCTGCGGATCGTCACCACCAAGCAGAATGCCGGCAAGATCGCTTTCGCGCTCGAAGGGTCGAAGGACATCGTGCGGCACCTCGAAGCCTATTTCGACCAACCCTTCCCCTATCCCAAGCTGGATCAGATCACGACGCCGATCCTGCCCGGCGCGATGGAGAACGCGGGCGCCGACCTCTACGGCGAAACCATCCTCGTGCTCGATGACAAGGCGACCACCGGGCAAAAGCGCAGCTTCGGCATGATCGTCAGCCACGAGTTGGCTCACCAGTGGTATGGCGATCTCGTCACCCCGGCGTGGTGGGATGACATCTGGCTCAACGAAAGCTTCGCCAACTGGATGGGCTTCCGCATCGGCGGGGAATGGCGCCCCGATCTCAATATCCGGGCCGGGGCGCTGGCCGAAGGCTTCGCCGCGATGAGCACCGATGCGCTGGTGGCGGGCCGCGCGATCCATCAGCCCATAACCACCAATGCCCAGATCGACGAGGCGTTCGATTCGATCACCTATGGCAAGGGCGGCCACGTGATCGCGATGATCGCGGGCTACATGGGCGATGACAAGTTCCGCGACGGGGTGCGCCGCTACATGGCCGCGCACAAATATGGCAATGCCACCAGCACCGAGTTCTTCGCCGCGCTGGCCGATGCGGCGGGCGATCCCCGGATCGTGCCTGCAATGCAAAGCTTCACCGACCAGCAGGGCGTTCCGCTGCTCAGCTTCACGCGCGCCGGGAAGGGGGCATGGCAGGTCAGCCAAAGCCGCTATGACCGGCTTGGAGCAACGCCGCCGGCCACCCGCTGGGGCGTGCCGCTGTGCCTGCGCGCGCTGGGCAGCGCGCAGCAGCAGTGCCAGCTGCTGACCGAGGATAACGCCCGCCTGACCGTTGCCGCCAACGGTCCGTTCATTCCCAATGCCGGCGGCACCGGCTATTACCGCTTCGAACTGCCAACCGCCGATTGGGATGCCCTGATCGCCAAGGCCGCCAGCCTGCCCGGCGCCGAAGCCCTGGCGCTCGACGATTCGCTGTATGCCAGCTTCCTGGCGGGGCGGGCCGCGGCGCGGCAACTGGTCGCCTCGGCGCGGCAGCTCGCGCGCAATCCCGATAGCTATGCCAGCGACGCCGGGATCGACAGCCTGCAGGCCTTCTACAGCAACGGCATCATGGATGAGGCCGGCAAGGCCGGTTATCGGCGCTTCCTGACCGGGCTGCTGGCGCCGCGGCTCAAGCAGCTGGGCTTCGATCCCAAGGTCGGGGTCTATGCCGGCGAGGATCCGGAAATCTCGCTTCACCGCCAGCAGATCGTCAGCCGCATGGCGGGCACGGCGCGCGATGCGGGGCTGCGCGCACAATTGCTGGGGGCGGCCAAGGCCTACCTTGGCGGGGATGGGCAGGCGCTTGATCCGGCCTGGTACGGCGAAGCCTTCGGCGTGTTGCTCGAAGCGGGCGGGATCGATGCCGCGCGCGCCCTGGCCGACAAGGCGCTGGCCTCGCAGGATCCGCGCTTCCGGCCTTCCGCGCTGGGCGCGGTTGCCGGATCGGGCAATCCCGCGATCGCCCGCTGGGTGCTTGATGATCTGCGCGATCCCCGCCTGCGCCCGAGCGAGCGCAACAATGCGGTGCGCGCGGTGATCATGACGCCGGAAACGCGCGATCTGGGCTTCGATTGGCTGGGCCGCCACTTTGACGAGCTGACCAGCGGCAGCGGCGGGATCTTCTTCACCGCGCGTCTGCCCGGCATGGTCGGCGGGTTCTGCTCGGCCGAACGCGCCGATGAAGTTGCCGCCCTGCTGCGCCCGCGCTTTGCCGGCAAGACCGGGGCGCTGGAACTTGAACGCACGATCGAGCGGGTGCGCAGCTGCGCCGCGCTCAAGACCGCGCGCAGCGCCGAACTTTCGGCCGAACTGGCGAAAGTGAAGTAAGCGTCTAGCCGAGCGGCAGGGTGATGGTTGCCGAAAGGCCGATCACCGTGCCGTCAGCGGCGCGGCGGTTGGCCAGCGTAAGTCGGCCGCCGTGCTGTTCGGCAATCGCGCGGGCGAGCGTAAGCCCCAGCCCCGCGCCGCCGGTGCCGCTGTTGCGCGAAGGATCGCCGCGGGTGAAGGGTTCGAGCATTCGGGCGATGTCGCTTTCGGGAATCCCCGGGCCATCGTCCTCGACCCGGATCGCGACCTGTCCATCCTCGCGCAGCACCGCCACGCGCGCGACCTTGCCATAGCGCAGCGCGTTCGAGACGAGGTTGCGCGCGGCGCGGCGCAGCCAGGTCACGCGCAGCGGCAGAACGATCCGTTCGCACGGCGCGAAGCTGACCGGTTCGCCCATGTCTTCAAATTCGTCGGCGATCTGGCCGACCAGCGCGCACAGCTCGGCGGGCTCAAGCGGATCGCTGGGCCGGCCCACCCGCGCGAGCGAGAGGATATCGTCGAGCGAGCGGGTGATGTCCTCGATCGTCGCGGCCATGCGCGCGCGTTCGGTGGTGTCATCGACGCATTCGATCCGCACTCTCAGCGCCGCCAGCGGCGTCTTGAGGTCATGGCCGATCGCGCCGAGCATCACGTCCTTTTCATCGAGTAGCGCAGCGATCCGGCCTTCCATCGCGTTGTGCGCCTCGATCAGCTGGCGCACGTCGTCAGGGCCTTCGGGTTCGATCTGGCCGTCGATGTCGCGGGTCTGGGCAAAGCGTTCGAGCCGCCGGGTCAGCGCCGCGAGCGGGCGGGTGATCCGCCCGACGATCAGCGCGATCGCGCCGACCAGCAAGGCATAGGCGAGCAGGGTCTGGCCGAGCAGCGTGGCGAGCAGCGCACGGTCATCGCGCGGCACGGGGATGCGCACGGTCATCCAGTTGCCGGCAGGGCGGACCTGGACTGCGGCCATCAGCACATGGTCGGGCGGCGGCGGGGCGTGTTCGCCCAGCAGGCGGGCACGGCGCTCCATATGGCCGTAAAACCCAGGGTCTTCGCTGGCGGGGCGCTGGACGATCACCACATCGCCGAGTTCGGCGCCCTGGCTTTCGAGGATTTCGCGCAGTTCCTCCTCGGCATGGGGGCGGCGCTGGTCGGTGCTGCGCAGCGCCAGGCTTGCCTCGCGCTGGACCCTGAGCGGGCGGCGGGCATCGACCATCTCGCCGCCGTGGCGCAGTTCGCCGCCAAACAGGCCGTCCTCACGCCCGGCGGCGAACAGGCGCATCGCGGCAGTGTGAACCAGCCCGGCCTCGCGCCGTTCAACCTGGGCACGGTAGAGCAGCGTCGCGCTGATCCCTTGCGCCAGCAGCAGCGCCAGCGCGATCGCCAGCAGCAATTGCCCTTGCAGGCTGCGGGGCCAGAACCGGAGCAGGCTCATGCAGCCTCGGCGCGGATCCGGCGGACATCGGCGGCCAGCATGTAACCGCCGCCCCAGACAGTCTGGATCAGGACCGGGTTGCGGCTGTCGACCTCGATCTTGCGGCGCAGGCGGCTGACCTGGTTATCGACCGCGCGGTCGAACAGGTGCGCCTCGCGGCCCTGGACCATGTCGAGCAGGCGGTCGCGGTCGAGCACCTGGCGGGGGTGTTCGACGAAAGCCATCAGCAGGCGGAATTCGGCCGAGGAGATCGAGACCATTGCGCCTTCGGGATCGGTCAGCCGGCGCTTGAGCGGATCGAGCCGCCAGCCTTCGAATTCGAAGGCCTCGTCCTCGACCGGGGCACCAGCTCCGCCGCCCTTGGCTGCGCGGCGCAGGACCGAGCGGATCCGGGCGACCAGTTCGCGCGGCTCGAAGGGTTTGACGACATAGTCATCGGCGCCGATTTCCAGCCCGACCACGCGGTCCATCGCCTCGCCCTTGGCGGTCAGCATGATGGTCGGGATTGCGCGGCTTTCGGTGAGGTGGCGGCACAGCGACAGCCCGTCCTCGCCCGGCATCATGATGTCGAGCAGGACCAGGTCGGGCGCGCTGTCGCGCAGCAGGCTGCGCGCCTCGGCGGCGCTGGCAGCCTGGCTTACGGCAAACCCCTGGCGAGCGAGATACTCGGCCAGGGGTTGGCGCAGGGCCTGCTCGTCATCGACCACCAGCAGGCTGACAGGGGCCGTCTCGGTCATCGCGCGGCGGGCATCCGATTGGGGTCAGGCAGCCGGCGGGGGCGGCGGCACCATGTCGTGGCCAGTATGATCCATGCCGCCCTTCATCTGGCGCATGTGCTCCATCATCTTGGCGCGGGCCGCCTTGCGTTCGGCCGGGGTTAGCTGGCCGTCATGGTTGGTGTCGGCCATGTCGAACATCTTGAGATGCGCGGCGACGAATTCGTCCTTGGTGACCGCACCGTCCTTGTTGGTATCGGCCATCCGCAGCATCATCATGCCGCCGCCGCCCATGCGGTGTTCGCCCATGCCCTTGCCCATGCCGTCATGCTTGCCGTCGTGCTTCATGCCCGGCATGCCTTCATGGCCATCCTTGCGGGCCGCGGCGAATTCATCCTTGCTGATCGCGCCATTCTTGTTGGTGTCGATCGCGTCGAACTTCTGGTCCATGTGGGCGGCGCGGTCGGCGGCGTCGAGCTTGCCGTCCTTGTTGACGTCCATCATCGCGAAGTGGGCTTCGGCCTTGGCCTGCACTTCGGCGCGGGTCACGGTCTTGTCGCCCATCGGGTCGCCCATCGCTCCGTGGTCCTGGGCAAGGGCAACGCCGGCCCCGGCCATGACGACCAGCGAAAAGCCAATCAGGAACTTTTTCATGTTGCGGACTCCCATCCGTTGAAAAGGGTCAAGCCGCGGGCCCGCGAGGGGAGGGGGAGGGGCGGACCTCACGACTTGCAAACCCCTGTTACGCCCGGACTGTCGCGCGACTATGCCGCAGTCGGGCTAATTTGTCGCCAATTGTCGCAAGATCGGCGTGTCGTTCAGCTGGGTGCAAGTCAGGCGTTCATCACGAAGGCGTTGAGCTTGTTGCCATCGGGGTCGCGGAAATAGGCGGCATAGAAGCCGCCATCGCCGCGCGGGCCGGGCGCGCCCTCATCGCTGCCGCCATGCGCCAGCGCGACTGCATAGAGCCGGTCGACCTGCGCGGCATCGCTGGCTTCAAGCGCAACCATCACCCCGTTGCCGACCGTTGCAGCCGCACCGTCAAACGGCTTGGTGGCGGCGATGCCCGCGCCGCCGCCCGGCGTGCCCCAGGCGATGAAGCTGTAGAACTCCATCATCCGCCCGGTGCCCATTTCGGCGGCGATCGCATCATAGAACCGGGCGGCGCGCGCCAGATCATTGGTGCCAACGGTGACATAGCCGATCATCTGCCTTCTCCCTTTTGCCTGTCCCGTCAGAGCGGGGCGCACTGATCCTTGAGCCAGGTGAGCACATCGCCCGACAGCTGCGGCGCGAGCAGCGCCTCGACCTTGGCGTGATAGTCGTTCCACCAGGCCACTTCGTCGCGGGTGAGCAGGGCGGTGTCGACAAGCGTGCGATCGATCGGGGCGAAGGTCAGCGTTTCAAAGCCGAGGTATTCGCCTTCCGCGCCGGGAATGTCGCGGCGTTCGACCAGCACCAGGTTTTCGGTGCGGATGCCGAAATCGCCGGCCTTGTAGTAGCCCGGCTCGTTCGAGAGGATCATGCCTGCCAGCAGCTCCTGCCCGGTGCCGGCCTGACCGCCGGCGGACTTGGCAATGCGCTGCGGCCCTTCGTGGACCGAGAGGAAGCTGCCCACCCCGTGGCCCGTGCCGTGGGCGTAATCGACCCCGGCGTGCCACAGGTGCATCCGCGCGAAGCTGTCGAGCTGGCTGCCCGCGGTGCCCAGCGGGAAGACCGCGCGGGCCAGCGTGATGTGCCCCTTGAGCACGCGGGTGAAGCGGTCCTTGTGTTCGGCGGTGGGCTGGCCCCGGCCATCGGCGGTCCCGATCCAGACGGTGCGGGTGATGTCGGTGGTGCCATCGGCATATTGCCCGCCCGAATCGACCAGATAGATCGAGCCCGGCTCGATCGGCCGGTTCGATTCCTGGTTGACCTTGTAATGCGGGCTCGCCGCATTGGGCCCGGCTGCCGAAATCGTGTCGAACGACAGATCGCGCAGCAGCCCGGTTTCGGCGCGCAGGGCCTGCAGCTTGGCCGCGGCTGACAGTTCGGTTTCGACGCCCTTGGGGGCTTCAAGCGACAGCCAGTGGAGGAAGCGGGCAATCGCCGCGCCGTCGCGCGCCTGGGCGGCGCGCTGGCCAGCCTGTTCGGTGGGGTTCTTGATTGCCTTGGGCAGAACGGTGGGGTCGGTCAGTTCGACGACCTTGGCCCCGGCCCCTTCAAGCGCGGCAAAAATCGCCTGGACCGAGCGTTCCGGATCGACCGCAACCCGCTTGCCGGCGAGGGCCCGCAGTTGCGGCGCGAAGTCTTCGCGCCGGCGGATCGTGACCGCGTTGCCGAGGTGCGTGCGCAGTTCGGGCGTGACCTTTTCGGGCGCGATGAACAGTTCGGCCGTGCCATCGGCATGGGCCAGCACGAACGACAGCGCGACCGGCGTGCAATCGACATCGCTGCCGCGCAGGTTGAGCAGCCAGGCCACCCCATCAAGCGCCGAGACGACCGCGGCATCGAGCTGACGCTCGCCCAGCCATTCGGCCACGGCAGAGCGTTTGGCCTCGCTGGCCACGCCGGCAAGCTGGGTCGGGTGGACCAGCGCCGGGGCGAGCGAGGGGGCGGGCCGGTCGGCCCAGACCGCGTCGATCGGATTGCCATCGACCGCGACCAGCTGGCCGCCGCGCGGGGCCAGCGCCTTGGCAGCAGCATCGACCCAGGGCTTGCCGTGGAGCCAGGCATCATAGCCGATCCGCGCGCCTTCGGGCGCATGATCGCCCAGCCAGGCTGCCGGGCTGGTCGCGGGGACCGACTGGTAATCGAACAACCGCCCGTCGACCTGCTCGCGCACTTGCAGGGTATAGCGCCCGTCGACGAAGATCGCCGCCTGGTCGGCCAGCACCACCGCCGTGCCGGCCGAGCCGCCGAATCCGGTCAGCCAGGCCAGGCGCTGGGCATAGGCGCCGACATATTCGCTCATGTGTTCGTCGGAAATCGGCACGACAAAGCCGTCGAGTCCGCGGGTCTTGAGTTCCTTGCGCAGCGCATCGAGCCGCGCGTCGTGGGTATTCATCAGCATGTTTTGTGAGTCCGGCTTGCAGGGACAAGGAGCGCACCATAGACCCGCGCCATGAACCTGACCACACCCCCGATTGCAGCCAAGCATCCTTCGCCCACCACCCATCACGGGATCACCGTGACCGACGATTACGCGTGGCTGCGCGATTCGGGCTATCCCGAGGTCACCGACAAGGCGGTGCTCGCCCACCTCGAAGCCGAAAACGCGTGGTTCGAGACGCGCATGGCCGGGCAGCAGGCGCAGATCGATACCCTGTTCAAGGAAATGCGCGGCCGCATCAAGGAGGCCGACACGTCGGTTCCGCAAAAGGACGGCGATTTCCTCTACTGGATCGAGTTCGAGGAAGGCGCCGAATACAAGAAGTGGTGGCGCCGCCCGGTGGGTGGCGGGCCTGACGAGCTGATCCTCGATGAGGTCGCGCTGGCCGAGGGGCACGACTATTTCCGCCTTGGCGCGCTGTCGGTGTCGGCCAATGGCCAGCTGCTGGCCTATGCCATCGACGATAACGGGTCAGAACGGTTTACCGCGCGGATCAAGGATCTCGTCACCGGCGCGCTGCTGCCCGATGAAATCCCCGGCACGCTCTCCTCGCTGGTCTGGGTCGCGGGCGACAAGGGGCTGGTCTACAGCCTCGCCAACGACCAGTGGCGCACCGACAACGCGCGGCTGCACTGGCTGGGCCAGCCGCTCGATTCCGACATCGAACTCTATCACGAGGATGACGAAGGCTTTCGCGTCGGCTCTTCGCTGTCGGCCAACGAACAATGGCTGATCATCGGCACCAGCGATCATGAAACCAGCGAGGTCCGCCTGGTTCCCGCCGCCGATCCGCTCGCCACCCCGATCTTGGTCCGCCCGCGTCAGGCCGGGGTCGAATATGATGTCGACCTGCGCGAAGATACCCTGTTCATCCACGCCAACGACACGCACGAGAACTTCCGCCTCGCCACCGCCCCGCTCGCCTCGCCGGGGGACTGGACCACGCTGTTCGCGGGCAGCGATGCCTTCTACCTTACCGGGTTTGACCTGTTCCGCGATTTCTACGTTATCGAGGGCCGCCGCGCCGGGCTCGACCAGATCGAGGTGCGCTATTACGACGATCCTGCGCGGATCGAGCCGATCGCGTTCCCCGAGGCGAGCTATTCGGCCGGGCTGAGCGATAATCCCGAATGGGCGGTATCCACCCTGCGCCTGTCCTATGAAAGCATGGTCAGCCCGGCCAGCGTGATGGACTATGACGTTGCCGCGCGCAGCCTTGCCACGCTCAAGGTGCAGGAAATTCCCTCGGGCTATGATGCGTCGCTGTATGTCACCGAGCGGCTCGAAATTCCGGCGCGCGATGGCACGTTGATCCCGGTCAGCGTGGTGATGCGGCGGGACCGCGCCGCCGCCGGGCCGCTGCACCTCTACGGCTACGGGGCCTATGGCATCGCGATCGAGCCGGGCTTTTCGACCAGCCGGCTGAGCCTGGTCGATCGCGGCTTTGCCTATGCCATCGCGCACATTCGCGGCGGGGATGACCTGGGCCGCGCGTGGTACAAGGCCGGCAAGCTGGAGCGGCGCACCAACACTTTCACCGATTTCGTCGATGTGGCGCGCGGCCTGATCGCGCGCGGGCTGACTGAGGCGGGCCGCATTTCGATCTCGGGCGGTTCGGCCGGCGGCGAGCTGATGGGCGCGGTGATCAATTCCGATCCCGAACTGTGGGGCGCGGTGGTGGCCCACGTGCCTTTCGTCGACGTGCTGGCAACCATGCTCGATCCCACCTTGCCGCTGACCCCGGGCGAATGGCCCGAATGGGGCAACCCGATCGAGGACAAGGAAGCGTTCGAGCTGATCCAGTCCTATTCGCCCTACGATCAGGTGCGCGCGCAGGCCTATCCGCCGCTGCTGGTCACCGCCGGGCTCAACGATCCGCGCGTGACCTATTGGGAGCCGGCCAAGTGGGTCGCCAAGCTGCGCGAACTCAAGACCGACAGCAACGAACTGCTGCTCAAGACCAACATGGGCGCGGGGCATGGGGGCAAGTCGGGCCGGTTCGAAAGCCTCAAGGAAGTGGCCGAGGAATTTGCCTTTATCCTGTGGCAGCTGGGAATCGCGGAATGAGCAATCGCCACCGCCTGACCTTTACCGCCGCGGCGCAGCACATCGATGAGCTGGGCCACGTCAACAACGCGGTCTGGGTGGACTGGATCCAGCAGATCGCGACCGCGCACTGGACCGCGGTGGCCGCGCCCGAACATCAGGCCCAATATGTCTGGGTCGTGACCCGGCACGAGATCGACTATCGCGGCAATATCGGCCTTGGCGAAAGCGTTGAGGCGGAAACCTTCATCCCCGAAGGTCCGACCGGCGCGCGGTTTGACCGGCGGGTCGATTTTCGCGGGGGCGATGGCAAGGTGATCGTGTCGGCCAAGACCACCTGGGCGATCATCGACCGCGCTGCGGGACGGATCGTGCGGGTGCCGCGCGAAGTGGCCGCGCCCTTCCGCCCCTTCGGCAACGAGGCTTAGCCCAGCACTTCGGCTGCGGGTACATAGGCATAGCCCAGTTCCCGCGCCACGGCTTCGCAGGTGACCTTGCCGGCGTGGACGTTGAGGCCGTTGGAAAGGTGCGGGTTGGCTTTCAGCGCCGCCTGCCAGCCCAGATCCGCGATCCGCAGCGCATGGGGCAGCGTGACGTTGTTGAGCGCATAGGTGCTGGTGCGCGCCACCGCGCCGGGCATGTTGGCAACGCAGTAATGCACGATGCCATCGACCACGAAGGTCGGGTCGGCGTGGGTGGTGGCATGGCTGGTTTCAAAACAGCCGCCCTGATCGATCGCCACGTCGACCAGCACGGCCCCCGCCTTCATGCAGCCAAGCATGTCGCGGGTCACCAGCTTGGGGGCGGCGGCCCCCGGAACCAGCACCGCGCCGATCACCAGATCCGCCTCGCAGATCATCTGCTGGATATTGGCGCGGTTGGAAAAGCGGGTCTTGGCGCGGCTTTCGAAATGGATCCCCAGCCGTTCGAGCACTTCGGGATCGCGGTCGAGGATGGTGACGTCCGCGCCCAGCCCCACGGCCATCTGCGCGGCATTGAAACCCACCACCCCGCCGCCGATCACCATGACCCGCCCTGGCATCACGCCGGGCACCCCGCCCAGCAGCACCCCGCGCCCGCCATGCGCCTTTTCCAGCGCGGTCGCTCCGGCCTGGATCGACATCCGCCCGGCAACCTGGCTCATCGGCTTGAGCAGCGGGAGCGAGTGCCCCGGCCCGGTCACCGTTTCATAGGCGATCGCGGTGACGCCGGATTTCAGCAGATCGGCGGTCTGCTCGGGGTCGGGGGCGAGGTGGAGATAGGTGTAGAGCACCTGCCCCTCGCGCAGCAGCGCGCGCTCGGCGGGCTGCGGCTCCTTGACCTTCACCACCATTTCGCATCCCGCAAAGATCTCTGCCGCCGCCGGCTTGATCCGCGCACCGGCTGCCTCATAGTCGCGGTCGGCCGCGCCGATACCGAGCCCTGCGCCGCTTTCCACCCAGACCTCGTGCCCGTGGGCGGCAAGCTCGCGCACGCTCTCGGGGGTCAGGCCGACGCGGTATTCGTGGTTCTTGATTTCCTTGACGGTGCCGACACGCATGAGGGGGCCTCCTTTGGCGATAATGGTTACGTCTGAAACCGGATTGGGGCAAGGCTGGACCCAAGTGGTCCAGCACGTTAGCCCTGCTGCATGTATCTTGATTTTGCCGCACTCTCGCCTGCCGACCGCTACAAGCTGATCGTCAACACGATCACCCCGCGCCCGATCGCCTGGACCGTGACGCGCGGGGCCGATGGCACGGTCAACGCCGCGCCGCACAGCTTCTTCAATGCGCTGGCCGATGACCCGCCGCTGCTGGTGCTGGGCCTGCTCGCGCACCATGCGCGCGGCGATGACAAGGATACCGCGCGGCTGATCCGCGAAACGGGCGAATTCACCGTGGCGCTGGTGAGCGAAACCGATGCCGCGGCTATGAACCTGACCGCTGCCGATGCGCCGCCGGGCGTGGACGAGCTGGCCGCCGCCGGCGTGGCAACCCGCCCCGCCACCAAGATCGCCCCGCCGCTGATCGCCTCGGCCCCGGTCAATTTTGAATGCAAGGTCTGGCAGATCCTCGATCCCGGCCCGCGCAGCACGGTGGTGCTGGGCGAGATCGTGGCGATGCATGTGCGCGACGAATTCGTTGAAGATGCGGCCAAGCTGCGCTTTGACACGCAAGCCATGCAGCTGATCGGGCGCCAGCACGGCGGCGGCAATTATGTCCGCAACACCGACAGCTTCGAGGTGAAGCGCGTCGGCTGGCCGCTGCCAGGGGTCTGAACGCGCGGGCCGCGCTCAGACCGGGTCGAAAAAGCCGGGGGTGACCGCCTTCAGCCGGTTTTCGCCAGCGTTCCAGACATATTCGATATAGTGGCCCAGCGTTGCCCGGTCATCGACATAGAGGAAGCCCGCGGTTTCGCTGACCCGCGCGCGCATCGCGATCGTGCGGCCCTGCGCGGCAAGTTCGTCGGCAAAGCCATCCCAGCGCGCGGCGTCGCCCGGCAAGGGGACCGAGACGTGGTGAAAGGCGATGGCGAAATCGCTGCCGCTTGCGGGCAGGCCGTCGAAATAGATCGGCACGCAGCCCTCCTTGGGCTCGATCAGTTCGATCTGCACGCCGGCAACATCGGCAATGGCATAGCGCAGGTGCAGCCGCGCAGGCTCACCGCGCCAGTCCACCGGAATGTCGCCATCCCGTTCGAAGAAAGCCGGAATGTTGTAGTGATCGCGGAACAGCGCGATCGCCTGGGCCAGATCATTCGTGACATAGGCCAATTGGGTGAAGCCGCTGAATGCCGGGCCCATTTGCGTTCCTCTCGCTGCGTTGCTTGGCGCGCACTGTTCCAGTTCGCGTCGTTCCCTGCAACAGGGCGTGAACGTGAACGTGGACGTCAGGCCGGGCCGTCGACCGCGCGGCGGCCCAGCGCCGGGTCATCGGTGAAGAAGCCGTCGATCCCTTCGGCAAGGTAGCGGCGGATTTCCGCCACGCTGCCCGCCTCGTTGCGCGCGGCATCGCCGCTGGCATCCTTGAAGTCGGCGGCTATGAAGTGGTTTTCGGGGCGGAAGGTCCAGGTGCCGACCAGCAAGCCGGCCTTGCGCGCGGCGGCGGCCAGCCCGGTTGACGCAGCGAGCCGGCCATCGGCGCCGGTCGGGATCAGCAGGCGCAGGTTGGGGGAAATCCAGTCGGCATAGCTGGCCATCGCAGCAAGCCCCGTGGGGGTGAGCAGGCTGGCATAGGTGGCATCCGATCCGGCCGCGGCAAGATCGGCGGGCCGATCGCCCGGTTCGCCGATCAACTGCATCAGCTGGACCTTGGGCAGGCCCGCCAGCTGGCCGCGCAGCGCCTTGAGGTTGGCGGTTTCGAACGACTGGATCACAATCGGCGCGGTGGCGAGATAGCGGTTGGCGCGGATCTCGGCGATCAGCCGGGCCTCCATCGCCAGCCCCAGCCCGGCGAAATAGGTCGGGTGCTTGATCTCGGGGATCAGGCCCACGGTGCGGCCCCGCGCGGCGGCTTCGGCCGCAACGAAATCGGCGATCTCCTCCAGCGAGACGAGCTGAAACAGGTCATCGTAGGAGCGGCTTTCGGGGCGTAACTGACCCAGCCGTTCGCGCGCGCGCAGGGTCTTGAGTTCGGCAAAAGTGAAGTCTTCGGTGAACCAGCCGGTCTGGCGCTGGCCGTCGATCACCTTGTCGGTGCGGCGGGCGGCGAATTCGGGGTGGCTGGCGACATCGGTGGTTTCGGCGATGTTGTTTTCATGCCGCGCCACCATCACCCCGTCCCTGGTCATGACCAGATCAGGTTCGATGAAGTCCGCGCCATCGGCGATCGCCTTGGCATAGGAGGCCAGGGTGTGCTCGGGCCGCAGCGCCGAAGCGCCGCGGTGGCCGAGCACCAAGGGTCGCGCCGGACGCGGCGGCATGGGCCGCGGCGCTGGCGAGAGGGTGGGGGCAGGCTTCATACGCCGCGCAGCATGGCCCGTGCCGGTCATGCCGACAAGCGCCAGACCCAGCGCGGACCGGATCAGCCCGCGGCGCGATGCCTGCCCCCCGCGCATCAGAACTGCACCGACAGCGTGCCGAACCACTGGCGCGGCGGCATCGGATAGACGTTGTAGGTGTTGGTGTTGGAACCCGCCGACACGGTCGAGACGCCCTTTTCGTCAAACAGGTTGGTGACGTTGAGGCTGATCTCGGCCTTGCGCAAGCCGAAGGCTTCGGCGGGCAGGCGGTAGGCGAGGCGCAGGTTGGCCTGGAAGGTCGGCGCGACCCACGCATCGTTGGTGAAAGTGGCGTAGCGCTTGCCAACGTAGTCACCCACGGCCTGGGCTTCGAACCGCCCGTAGTTAAGCGTCACGATCGTCTTGTTGAGCCACGACGGGCTGACCGGGATCTGCTTGCCGCCGGTGGGGACCACGCCCGCAACGGTGGCGAACCCGCCGATCCGGGTGCCGGTGGCCATGCCGGTCAGGGTCGAATAGTCGCTGTCGTAGACCGTGCGGTTGTAGCTCAGCGCGTTGTAGACCGAAAAGTGCTGACCAAAGCGCAGGGTGATTGCGGTGTCGATCCCGTCGGTCTTGACCGCGCCGACCGAAACCAGCGTGGGGGTGCCGCCCGAGATCGAGCCGCCGGCGATCCCGCCGACTGCCGCCGTCAGGCCGATCAGGCGATCGTTGAAGTCGACGTGGTAGACGTTGACCTGTGCCTCGATCCCCGAAAGCAAGCTGCCCTCGAAGCTATGCCGGCTGCGCAGACCCAGTTCATAGGTCCAGGCGGTTTCCGGGTTCACGTTCTGCTTGATGTTGTTGAACGCGGCCTGGCTGCCGACCGACCACGGGGCAGTGCCGCCCGCGCCGTAGGTCATGAAGTGGCGCAGGTTCTTCTGCACGTTGACGTAAAGCTGTTCGCTGTCGGTGAAGTCCCACTTGGCGCCGATCGCGGGCAGGAACCAGCGGGTGGTGTTGATTTCACCGCTGGGCAGCGCGCTCGACGAACCGGGCAGCGAACCGATGATCGGCTGGACCACCATGTCGCCCCGGGCGAACTGCAGGCTCGACTTGAAGCCGGCCTGGACCAGCAGGCGCTGGGTCAGCTGCCAATCGTCTTGCAGGTGCAGCTGGACCACGTTGTTGCGGATTTCGCTGCCATACTGCGTGAACATCGGGTTCGACGGACGGATGTAGGGGCTGTAGTTGTCGGGCTTGGTCACATCCAGCGCGTACCAGCGGCGATAGGCCGACGAGCTGTTGTGTTCGAACCACATCCCTGCCTGGATGCGGTGGGCGCCCAGGTTGATGTCGAGGTTCGACACCATCCCGCCGCGATCGATGCGGTATTCGGTGGTGCGCACGGCATAGCCTGAATTGCCGGTGGCGACCTTCAGGTTCTGGCCGGGGAAGTAGAGCGCGAACAGCGTGGGCAGCGAGGCCACGGTGATCGGCCCGGCCACCACGCCCACGCCGTCGTCGTGGTGGTAGTAGAACTGGTTCGACCAGTTCACCTTGTCCGACAGGTGCGCGTCATACTTGAGATAGGCGAGGTGATCGGTGCGCTGGGCATCCGAATAGTAGTTGCGGTAGTTGTTGGCTTCGACCGCCGGCACCGCGCCGTTGGCATCGAGATAGGCGACCGCAGCGGCAAAGTCGGGATAGGTGAACGGGCGCAGATAGGGCTGGTAGGCCTGGGCCGGGGTCGTGGCGACCTTGTAGACCGTGGTCGAATCCTCGTTGGGCTCGATCTTGTCCGAATAGGCGTAGAACAAGGTCAGCTTGCCGTTGCTGTCTTCGTGGACGAACTTGCCATTGGCCTGCCAGCCGCCCTGACGGCCGTTGAAGTCCCAGGCGCGGGCGCGCTGGCGCAGGGCCGAGACATAGAGGCTGTTGCCGCCGCCGAATTCACCCGAATCGACCCGCACGAAGGTGCGCGAGGTGCCATAGCTGCCGAGGGTCTGGTTGATCCGCACGCCCAGTTGCTGGTCGGGATCGCTGGAAAAGGTTTCGATCGCACCGCCGAGGTTGCTGGTCGAGGCAGTGGCGAGTTCGCCCGCGCCGGTGGCCACGACCACCCGGCCGGTGTTTTCCGAAATGATCGCGCGCTGCGGCGAAAGGCCGTTGTAGTTGCCGTAGTTCTGGTCGCCCAGCGGCACACCGTCCATGGTGTGGCCGAGCTGGCCGGCGCTGAAGCCGTGAATGAACAGCGAGGCGTTCTGCTCGTTGTTGCCCCACGGATCGGCGGTGACATACATCACGCCGGGCAGGGTCTGGATCGCCTTGAACGGGCTGACGCCGGGCAGCAGCTTCTGGATTTCCGCGCCGGGGAGCGCTGTGGCCGAACGGGTGGCCTTGGCCGCAGTCACGACGATCGAACCATCGGTTTCGGCCGGGGTGGCAGCGGCGTCGGCGGCCTCATCGGCGGCGAAGGCGGGCGCTGCGGCCGCGAAGGTCAGGATGGTGCTGCCCGCGAGCAGTGCGGCGCGGAAACGCGAAGATCGGATCATTGGTTGGGCCCCTTGCTTGGTCGGCGATGTTGCGACTGCGAAGGCGGCTAGGGCTTGCGGGTGACGTGCCGGTTGCAGATTGATGACGCCCTCATCGCGCGGATGTCAGGCCGCTGTCGCAAGGGGCTTGGGTGTGTTGCCGTCCTTCGGGTTTGCGCTGGGCAGGGCTGCCTGTGCGCATTAGGCTGGAGCAGTGATTACGCCTGCGCCAGACCTGCTTGATCCGCTGCTTGCGCGCATCGCTGCCTGGCGGGCGGGGCATCAGGGGCTGTTCGTGCTCGGCATCTGCGGCGCACAGGGTTCGGGCAAGTCGACCCTGGTGGCCGCCCTCATGGCCCGGCTGGCGGCAGAGGGGGTGCGGGTGGCGGCGCTGTCGCTCGACGATCTCTACCGCACCCATGCCGAGCGGCAGCGGCTGGCGCGCGAAGTTCACCCCCTGCTGGCAACGCGCGGGGTGCCGGGCACCCATGATGTCGCGCTCGGGCTCGGCGCACTCGATGCGGTGGCCCGGGGCGAGGCCGCGCCCTTGCCGCGCTTTGACAAGGCGTTTGATGATCGCCAGCCCCCGGCCGGGTGGCCATGCGCTCCGGCCGGGACGCAGGTGCTGCTGCTCGACGGGTGGTGCCTTGGCGCGCGAGCGCAGGACGATGCGGCGCTGGCCCGGCCGATCAACGCGCTCGAAGCGGACGAGGACGCCCAAGGCCGCTGGCGCGGCTATGCCAACACCGCGCTGGCGGGCGACTATCAGCAGCTGTTCGAGCGCGTCGACCGGCTGGTGCTGCTGGCCGCGCCCGGCTGGGACGTGGTGGCGCGCTGGCGTGAGCAGCAGGAGGCCGACCTGCGTGAGCGCGCGCCCGGCGGGGCCAGGGTGATGAGCCCGGCGCAGGTGGCGCGCTTCATCCAGCATTACGAGCGGCTGACCTGCCATATCCTCGCTGAAATGCCGCCGCGCGCCGATCTCGTGATCAGGCTCGGGCCGGAGCGCGAGGTGCTGGGCATCGTTGAGGGCGGTTGACCTTACCCCATTGATTCAATATTTCGATAAATATCGAATCAATGGGGCGTCCGATGCAGGGACAAGATGTTATTCGCGCGCTGGGCGCGCTTGCGCAGGAGCACCGGCTGGCGGCCTATCGCCTGCTGGTTCAGGCTGGCGCGCCCGGGCTGGCCGCGGGCAGTCTGGCCGATGCGCTGGGGGTGGCGCCCTCGTCGATGAGTTTTCACCTTGCGCAGCTCAGCCATGCGGGGCTGATCACCCAGCGCCGCCAGGGCCGCTCGATCATCTACGCGGCCGACTATGCGTCGATGAACGGCCTGATGGCCTACCTCACTGACAACTGCTGCGAGGGGGGCGATTGTTCGGCGGCTGCGCCCGCCGCCTGCCAGCCGCAGGACATTTCTATCGGGAAAACTGACCATGGTTGAAGTCCGCAACGTGCTGGTGCTGTGCACCGGCAATTCCGCCCGCTCGATCCTCGGCGAGGCGCTGTTCAATCTGCTCGGTGCAGGCCGGGTCCAGGCCTTCAGCGCTGGCAGCAAGCCCAAGGGCGCGGCGCACCCCGGCGCGCTGCGGCTGCTGGCAGCCAAGGGCATCGATACGGCCGGGTTCCGGTCCAAGAGCTGGAACGAGTTCACCGGCCCCGATGCACCCGTGATCGATCTTGCGATCACGGTCTGCGGCAATGCCGCGGGCGAAGCTTGCCCTGTGTTCCCCGGCACCCCGCTGCGTGCGCACTGGGGCCTGCCCGATCCCGCCGATGTCACCGGCAGCGACGCCGAGGTTGACGCCGCCTTTGCCGAGACCTGGCGGCTGCTGGAGCTGCGGGTGCGCGCGTTTCTGGCGCTCGATCTCGCCAGCCTTGACCGCAGCGCAGCACAGGCCGCGCTGGCCGCGATCGGCCAGATGGAAGGTGCTGCATGATCCGGCGGGTCTATGGCGAAGCGCTGGGTAGCGCCTTCCTGTTCATGACGGTGGTCGGCTCCGGCATTATGGCCCAGCAGTTGGCCGGGGGAAATGTGGGCGTGGCTCTGCTGGCCAATACGATTGCCACGGGCGCGGTCCTGTTCGTGCTGATTGCGATGCTTGGCCCGGTTTCGGGCGCGCATTTCAACCCGGCGGTCAGCCTGGTGATGTGGCTGCGCGGTGAAGGCGGCATGGGCCAGCTCGGGGCGGTGATCGCCGCGCAGCTGGTAAGCGGGATTCTGGGGGTGTGGGCTGCGCACGTCATGTTCGACCTGCCGGTGCTGCAGCTGTCGCACCACGCGCGCACGGGCTTGGGACAGTGGCTCGGTGAATTCATGGCCACATTCGGATTGCTGACGGTGATCCTGGGAACTTCGCGCCAGCGTCCCGCCGCCGTTCCGGCCAGCGTCGCGCTCTATATCACGGCGGCTTACTGGTTCACCTCATCGACCAGCTTCGCTAACCCGGCGATCACGGTGGCCCGCGCGCTGAGCGATACCTTCGCGGGGATCGCGCCGGCGGATGCGCCGGGCTTCATTGCCGCGCAGCTGGCCGGCGCGCTTGCCGCTCACGGGCTCGACCGCGCCGTGTTCGGGCGCGCCCAGAGCGCGCTAGCCTAGAGCGGCCCAGCCTAGAGCGGATTTCCGTCCTTGTCGCGGTAGATGTCGCGCCGGCCGACGTGGTTGGCCGGGCCGACAAAGCCATCGGCTTCCATCCGCTCGACCCACTTGGCCGCCGTGTTGTAGCCCACGCCAAGCTGGCGCTGGAGCCAGCTGGCCGAGGCCTTCTGGCTTTCGAACACGATTTGGCAGGCCTGGCGATACTTGCGCTCGTCGGGGTTGTCCGAGGCCGTGGCATCGAGATCGTCGAAGCCAAAGGCGCCGCCATCTTCGGGCTCTTCGGTGACCGAATCGACATATTCCGGGCTGCCCTGGCCGCGCCAGAAATCGGCGATGCGTTCGACTTCCTCGTCCGAGACGAAGGGACCGTGGACGCGCTTCACCGGATCGGTGGCGGGCTTGTAGAGCATGTCGCCCTTGCCCAGCAGCTGTTCGGCGCCCTGTTCGCCCAGGATCGTGCGGCTGTCGATCCGGCTGGTCACGGCAAAGCTGATGCGGGTCGGCAGGTTGGCCTTGATCACGCCGGTGATGACATCGACCGAGGGGCGCTGGGTGGCCATGATCAGGTGGATGCCGGCGGCGCGGCTCTTCTGGCTGAGACGCTGGATCAGGACTTCGATTTCCTTGCCGACGGTGACCATCAGGTCGGCCAGTTCGTCGACGATGACCACGATCTGCGGCAGCGGCTGGTAATCGAGCTGGTGTTCCTCGAACAGCTCCTCGCCGGTATCGGGATCGAAGCCGATCTGGATGCGGCGGCCCAGCGGCTTGCCCTTGGCTGCAGCGGCGCGAACCTTTTCGTTGAAGCCGGCAAGGTTGCGCACCGAAATCTCGCTCATCTGGCGGTAGCGGCGCTCCATTTCCTCGACCGCCCATTTGAGCGCGCGGACCGCCTTGGCCGGTTCGGTGACCACGGGCGAGAGCAGGTGCGGGATATCGTCGTAGGACTTGAGTTCGAGCACCTTGGGATCGACCAGGATCAGGCGGCACTGGGCGGGGGTGAGCCGATAGAGCAGCGAGAGCAGGATCGTGTTGAGCCCGACCGATTTGCCCGAGCCGGTGGTGCCGGCCACCAGCAGGTGGGGCATGGTGGCAAGGTCGGCCACGATCGGTTCGCCGGCGATGTCCTTGCCTAGGATGATCGGCAGCGCGCCCTTGGAATTGGCGAACTGTTCGCAGGCGACCAGTTCCTTGAAGCCCACCATCTGGCGATCGGCATTGGGCAGTTCGATCCCCATCACGGTGCGCCCCGGAATGGGTGAGACGCGCGCGGAGATCGCGCTCATGTTGCGGGCGATATCGTCGGCGAGGCCGACCACGCGGCTGGCCTTGATGCCGGGCGCGGGTTCCAGCTCGTACATGGTGACCACCGGGCCGGTGCGCACGGCGGTGATCTCGCCCTTGACGTTGAAATCGTCGAGCACGGTTTCAAGCAGGCGCGCGTTGCGTTCGAGCGCCAGCTTGTCGATCTTCTGCGCGCTGCTGACCGGCGCATCGTTGAGCAGGTCGAGTTCGGGCAGCTCGTAGGCGTCGAACAGGTCGCCCTGGCGGCTCTTGGCGTTGAGCGAGGCCGGGGTCACGGGCCTGGAGGGGTCCGAAATTTCAAGATTGGCGCGCGGCGCTGCCAGCACTTCGCCGACCGCGGCCTTGGCCTCATCGCGCGGCTTCTTGTCGCGCTTGATCGGGATCACGGCTTCGATTGCTTCGATCGCGGCGGGCAGCGCGGGCGGGCTCTTGACCACGCCGGGCAGGGTAAACAGGCTGCCCCAGTCGATCGCGAAGATCCGCCCGGCGAGGATCGCCCCGCCGCCCAGACTGGCAAGGCCAAGGCCAAGGATCGTCCACGAGCGCGCGGCATCGGGCAGCTGCCCGGCCAGCGCCTTGATCGCACCGGCTCCGGCCAGCCCGGCAAGGCCGCCCCAGCCCGCGGGCAGGGAGGCGCTGCGCTCGATCGCAAGGGCAAGTACGCTGGAGAGCAGCAGCATCGCTACCATCAGCAGCGCGAGCGGGCGCCACCACTTGTGGTTGGTATGCTCAAGATCGTGGTCTTCTTCTTCGACCAGTCGCCACAGCTTGCGCGCCATCACATAGAGCAGCGGCAGCAGCAGCACGCAGATCGGGCCGAACAGCAGCAGCGCGGCATCGGCGATCCATGCGCCGGGCGCGCCCATCCAGTTCTGCGCGGGGCCGCCCGCTGCGGTCGACAGCGACGGATCGGTCTGGGTGTAGCTGATCAGCGCGAAGCCGAAGAACAGCATCCCGCCGATCAGGGCGAGCGCGCCGGCGATCTCGCTGGCGCGGCGCAGGCTGCGCCTCAGCGCCGCGCGCCAATCGACCCGCGCGCCGCGCTGGCCGGCAGAAATCGGGCGTGTTGCCATCGTGCTCCCCTTGGATTGCGCTGCCTTATGCGCCGGGGGGTGACTCCGCGTCAAGAATCTCCCGGAAATCCGGCGATTCGCTTCACCGCAAAAAGGCGTCGATCCCGGCCCAGTGGGCTGCGTTCAACTGGCGGGCGCGGCTTGCGCTCATCCCGCCCAGCGCGATCACCGGCACACTTGCGCGGGCAGCGAGCAGTCGGAACCGGACTGGGCCGAGCACCGCGCCCGCCGGGTGCGAGCGGGTCGGGAAGACGGGGCTGAGCAACACCGCATCGGCGCGGCGGGCGCGGCCGATCTCGCGCAGCGAATGGACGGTGACGAGCCGCAGGCCTGCCCCGCCGCCGCCTAGCGCCGCAGCCGGGCCATAGGCGCCATCAGCCCCCATGCGCCGGGCCGCAGCCATGGTGCCCGCTACGATCACCGCATGGCCGCGCGCGCGGGCGATGCGGGTCAGACGGCGGATCCGGGTTACCCGCGCGTCATCGCTCAGGTGATAGTGGCGCAGGATCACCCCGCTGCCGCGCGGGAGGCGGGCCAGCGCCTGCTCGAGCATGGCATCGTTGCGCGCATCGCTGACCAGCCAGATCCGGGGCAGCGCGGGGTTTTTGCTGAAGGGGTGGCGCACCTGCATCGCTGCGCTATAGCACCGCGCCATGAATGAGCCACTTGAAGACGTTCGCGCCCGCATTGCCCACGCCGCCCGGATTGCCGGGCGCAAAGCGGACGAGGTGACGCTGGTTGCCGTGAGCAAGACCCACCCGGCCGAGCGGATCGTGCCGCTGATCGCCGCCGGGCAGCGCGTGTTCGGGGAAAACCGGGTGCAGGAAGCTGAAGCCAAGTGGCCGGCGCTGCGCGAAGCCTATCCTGACATTGAGCTGCATCTGGTTGGCCAGTTGCAATCGAACAAGGCCGAAGAAGCGGTCGCGCTGTTCGACTGCATCCATTCGCTCGACCGCTCGTCGCTGGTGGCGGCGCTGGCCAAGGCGATGGACAAGCAGGGGCGCCGGGTGCCGTGCTTCGTGCAGGTCAACATCGGCGCGGAAGAGCAGAAGGGCGGCTGCGCGATTGCCGATCTGCCGGCGCTGTTGGCCGAGGCCCGCGCGGCGGACCTGCCGCTGGCCGGGCTGATGTGCGTGCCGCCTGCCGATATCGAATCCGCGCCGTTCTTTGCGCTGCTCGACAAGCTGGCCGCCGATCACGGCCTTGCCGGACGCAGCATGGGAATGAGCGAGGACTTTGAAACCGCGATCCAGCTGGGCGCCACCCACGTGCGGGTGGGCAGCGCCCTGTTTGGCGCGCGGACCTAGAACGCCATCCCGAGTTCGACCCCGATCACCCGGCCCTTGGCCAGCGGCGAGAACGTGCCGGCGGCGGGGCTGGGATCGAACGGGCGGTTGTTGCCGTCCGAATAGGCGCCCGCGCCGAACGGGATCTGGGTGTCGCCGCCGAACTGGACCTGATCGAGCAGGTTCTTGCCATAGAGCGAGATCGACAGACCCTTGACCGGGGTGTTCCAGGTCACGTTGGCGTCGAGGTTGTCGCTCTTTTCGACCCACCCGAAATTGCTGTCGGTATAGGCGTACTTGTCGCGGTGCTGGAAGGTCACGCGGGTGACCAGCGTGCTGGCACCCAGCGCCAGTTCGTGGACCAGGCCCATGCCCCAGGTCCACTTTGGCACGCGCGGCAGGGCCAGCGCATAGTCTTCCGGCCCGACCGAGCCATTGCCCGAGATGTCATAGAACACGTGGGTATACTTGGCATCGATGTAGCCGGCATTGGCGGTCAGGATCAGGCCCTTGCTCACAGCATAGCGCGCTTCGATCTCGCCGCCCCAGATCCGGGCATCGGCGGTGTTGAAGATCGACTGGGCCACGCCCGCCGAGCCGCTCGACTGGTTGATCTCGCGCTGCATGTTGCCGACCACGGTGTGGTAGGCGGCGAGGTTCACCGTGCCCTTGCGGTCGGCGGTCTGGACCTTGAGGCCGGCCTCATAGGTGTCGACCTTTTCCGCGTCGAAGGCTGGGCTGCCGCCAGCGGCGACAATCGCTTCGAAAGCGGCGGGCGAGGTGATGCGGAAATTGTATCCGCCCGAGCGGTAGGCCCGGGTCCAGTCGGCATAGGCCAAGAGATCGGCATTGGCCTTGAAGGTCAGGCCGAGCTTGGGGGTCCAGCTTTCCCAGCTGCGGGCGTCGGTAAAGCCGTTGTGCTCGCCGGGGACCAGGCTGTTGAACCCGGCGGTCGGGCAGGTCTGATCGATCACCGAACAGGCGCTGCGCGGGCGCACGTAGGTCACGGCCGCGTTCTTGTCTTCCTTGGACCAGCGGATCCCGGTGTTGAGCGTGAGCCGGTCGGTCAGGTCATGGTCAGCCGCCACGAACAGGCCATAGACATCGTGGCCCTGCCGCCCACCGCCGTAATAGGTCAGCGGGGTTACGGTCGGCAGCTTGCGGTCTTCCTCATAGGCCACGTCCTGATGGAAGACATAGCCGCCCAGCGTCAGGTCGAGCGCGCCGAAGCGGCCATTGTAGCGCAGTTCGTCCGACCACTGTTCCTGGGCAAGCCCGGTCTTGGAGTGGAACAGGAACAGCGGGGTGGAATCGATGTCGTTGTCGGTGCGCTGGCGGTAGTGGCGATAGCCGAAGATGTTGGTCAGCGCGCCGCTGCCCAGATCATAGTCCGCCCGCGCCGAGGCGAAGTAGGAGCGGACCTTGTAGTAGCCTTCGTTGTCGATGCTGAGCTTGAAGCCATCGCGCGGGAACAGCCCGTGGTTCTGGGTGATTGCGCCATCGCCGTTGGAATCGAAGTATTCGCCCTTGAGCGCCAGCTTTAGCGCACCCGCCTTGTAAGCGAGGCCGCCGCGCAGGATCGTGGTCTGCGCCTTGCCGAAGTTGTCGTTGTTATAAAGGTTCTTGAAATAGCCGCCGTCGGTGTTGTGATAGGCCGCCAGCTTGATCCCCAGCGCATCGCTGAGCGGGCCGGAGACGACGCCCTGCATCGTCATGCTCGGCGCGCCGCGCCCGGCATCGATCGGGCCATCGAAGCTGGTCTTGACCTTGAGCTGCCAGTCGCGCGTCGGATTGCCGGTGTTGACCAGAACGGCCCCGCCGGTGGTGTTGCGGCCAAACAGGATGCCCTGCGGCCCGCGCAGGATTTCGACCGAATCGAGATCGAAGGTGTCGAACACCAGCCCCGAATTGATCCCGACATAGACCCCGTCGACAAAGGTGCCGACCGTGGGATCGATCGAGGGGATCGAGCTGTTGATGCCGAGCCCGCGGATCGAGAAGTTGGCCGTGCCGCGCGCGGTGCCGACCTGATCGAGGCTGACCCCGGGCGCCGAATAGGTCAGCGACTGGAGATCGCGGACCTTGAGCGCTTCGAGCGTGCGGGCGTTGAGCGCGGTCACCGCCAGCGGCACCGACTGGACGTTTTCGACGTCCTTCTTCTTGGTCGCGGTGACCACGATCGGCTGGGTCAGGTCGGCGATGGCGCTGTCGGCAGCGGGGGCATCCTGGGTGGTTTGCGCCTGGGCCAGGCCCGGCAGGCTCGCAAGGATGCTTGCGCCGGCAAGCAGCCGGACGCTACGGAATGCGATGGTCATGGGGCCTCCCTGAAGGCTCTTTGTTGCAGTTGCGCACGGCCTCTAGGCCGTTGCGATCCGTTTGCAACAAGAATGCGACAGGGCGCGTAGGGAATTTTGCCTAAGACTGACGCGGCGCAGGCTCAGCCCGCGTGGCGCGTCAGTTCATCGCCCGTCAGCGTCACCACGTGGAGTAGGTTGGTCGACCCCGGGGTGCCGAACGGCACGCCCGCCAGCGCGATCAGCTTCGACCCGGCTTCGCCGAACCCGTGGCGCAGCGCCATGCGCTTGCCCTTGGCGATCATCTCTTCAAAGCTGCCGATGTCCTTGGTGACCACGGCATAGGTGCCCCACAGCAGCGCGGTGCGGCGGGCGATCTTCTGCGACGGGGTCAGCACCAGCACCGGCACCATCGGGCGTTCGCGCGCCACGCGGCGGGCCGTGCTGCCCGATCCGGTGAACACGATGATCCCGGCCACGGTCACGGTCTCGGCGATCGTCGCGCTGGCCTGGGCTAGGGCGTCGGCGGTGGTGGCATCGGGGCGCACTTCGGTGAAGTGGACCCGGTCGTGATAGCCCGGATCGCTTTCGACCTGCCCTGCGATGCGGTGCATGATCGTGACCGCTTCGACCGGCCAGGCCCCGCTGGCGGTTTCGGCCGAGAGCATCACCGCGTCGGCGCCGTCATAGACCGCGTTGGCAACGTCGGACACTTCGGCGCGGGTCGGCGCCGGGCTTTCGATCATCGATTCGAGCATCTGCGTGGCGACGACCACCGGCTTGCCCGAACGCCGCGTGGTGGCGACGATGCGCTTCTGCAGCGGCGGGACTTCCTCGGGGTTGAGTTCGACGCCGAGATCGCCGCGCGCGACCATGATTCCGTCCGACAGCTCGATGATTTCTTCCAGCCGGTCGACCGCGGCGGGCTTTTCGATCTTGGCCATCAGCGCGGCGGTTGACGAACCCATCAGGCGGCGGGCTTCGGCCACGTCTTCGGGCCGCTGGACAAACGACAGCGCGATCCAGTCCGCACCCTGATCGACCGCGAAGGCCAGATCGCGGCGATCCTTTTCGGTCAGCGCCGGCACCGGCACCACCGCATCGGGGACGTTGACGCCCTTGCGGTCGGAAATCACCCCGCCGACTTCGGCCGAGCACAGGATCGCGTCTTCATCGGCGCGGATCACGGTCAGGCGCAGCTTGCCATCGTCAACCAGCAGGCGCTGGCCCTTTTTCAGGATGCCGAACAGTTCGGGATGCGGCAGGCAAACGCGGGTTTCGTCGCCCGGCTCGGGATTGCGATCGAGCGTGAAGTGGCTGCCGTGGCGGATCACCGCCTTGCCGTCCTTGAACTGGCCGACGCGCAGCTTGGGGCCTTGCAGATCGCACAGCACGGCCACCGCCTTGCCCAGTTCCTTTTCGACGCTGCGGATCGCGGCGATCGTTTCGGCATGGGTTGCGTGATCGCCGTGGCTCATGTTGACGCGGAAGGCATCGGCCCCGGCGTTGAGCAGCTTGCGGATCATTTCAGGCGTCCGGCTTGCAGGCCCCAGCGTTGCCAGGATCTTCACCTTGCGCCCGCGCCGACCGATCTTCGCCACTTCACATTCCTTTCAATTCGTGCCCGCCCTATGGCAAAGAGCGCCGGAAAACCCAAGGACTACCCATGAGCTGTTCTGAAAATACGAATGTAACGCCGGGCGATCCGCTCGACGCCATCGACGATAGCGTGGCCGCTGCGGCCTTTCGCCGGCTGGTGCGGCACCTGCGCCACCGCCACGATGCCGAAAACATCGAGCTGATGGGGCTCGCCGGTTTCTGCCGCAATTGTCTGGCCGACTGGGTCCGCGAAGCCGGCGCCGAGCTCGACAAGGCGGCGGCGCGCGATGTCATCCACGGGATGCCCTTTGAGCAGTGGAAGGCGCTCTATCAGGGCGAGGCCGCGACGGAGCAGTTGGCAAGAATGGAAGCGAGCTTGCAGAAGAACGCTCCGGCCTCCTAAGAGCGGGCAACCGATTCACCACTTGTTACCGGAGCATATCCCGATGGCCGAAGCCACCGACGACCGCCTGCGTCTTCTGATCGAACGCGTTGAACGCCTTGAAGAAGAAAAGAAGGGCATTCAGGACGACATCAAGGACGTTTACGGCGAAGCCAAGGCCGTTGGCTATGATGCCAAGATCATGCGCCAGATCGTCCGCCTGCGGAAGATGAAGCCCGATGACCGGGCCGAGATGGAAATGATCCTCGATACCTACAAGGCCGCGCTCGGCCTCGGCTGATGCCCGCTTCCGCCTGATGCCTGCCCTGCCGCGCACCCACGCGCCGCAGGGCAGGCAATTGCCGAGACACGGTTTGTCGGCTAGGGGCGGGCGCAAATTCCAACCCTAGCTGGCGATACGGACCCCAAGAGGCAATCAGATGGCAGGCCATTCCAAATTCAAGAACATCATGCACCGCAAGGGTGCGCAGGATAAGAAGCGCTCGGCGCAGTTCTCCAAGCTGTCGCGCGAAATCACCGTCGCTGCGAAGATGGGGATGCCCGATCCCGACATGAACCCGCGCCTGCGCGCGGCGGTCAACGCCGCCAAGGCGCAGTCGATGCCCAAGGACAACATCCAGCGCGCGATCGACAAGGCCAGCAAGGGCGACGCGGAAAACTACGAAGAAGTGCGCTACGAAGGCTACGGCCCGGGCGGCGTGGCGATCATCGTCGAGGCGCTGACCGACAATCGCAATCGCACCGCCACCAACGTGCGCACCGCTTTTGCCAAGAACGGCGGCAACCTTGGCGCCTCGGGTGCGGTGAGCCACGGCTTTGAACGCCTCGGCCTGATCGAATATGGCGCCGCCGCCGGTGACGAGGACAAGGTGCTCGAAGCCGCGATCGAAGCCGGCGCTGACGATGTCGAAAGCGATGAAGACGGCCACCAGATCTGGGTGGCGATGGATTCGCTCCACCCGGTCGCGCGCGAACTCGAAAAGGCGCTGGGCGAAGCCGAGGGCGTGAAGCTGGCATGGAAGCCCAGCCTCAAGGTCGATGTCGATGAAGACACCGCCAAGACCCTGCTCAAGCTGATCGACACGCTCGACGACGACGACGATGTCCAGACCGTCTGGGGGAACTACGAAATCTCCGACGCGATCATGGAAAATCTGGGATGAACCGCGCCGCCGCCAGTAGCCTGTTGCTGGCGGTGCTTGCCGGCTCGGCCGCGCCGGCCCCGCTCAGCGCGGTGCCCGCGCCTGCTCCGGCCTCGATGTGCCAGGCTGGCGAGCAGGTGGCTTACAGCTGCCGGTTCGGCAAGTCGGTCGGCTCGGTCTGCGCCGGGCGCGGCGCGGTGCATTACCGCTTCGGCCTGCTCGGTAGCCCGGCGATGGATGTTGCCAATGCCGAAGACTGGCACAATGTCCACCTCGGCTCGGTGCGCGGGCAGGGCGATGGCTGGCAGGAACACGCCCGCTTCAGCGCCGGGCAGATCCACTACACGGTGTTTTCGGGGCAGGATGGCAGCCTGTCGGACCATCCGGGGCGGACCTATTCCGGGATCGCCGTCTCGCAGGGCAAGCGCGGCGAGCACAGCCTTGCCACGCTCGATTGCAAGGGCGGTGCGGTGATGGCCGAAGACTGGACCGGCCTGATCGCCGCGGCCGCGCCCGAACAGCTCTCGGGCAATCTTCAGGAAGAAACCGACGGCCCGTTTGACGCCTGGTTCTGAGCCATGCTGATCCTTGGCCTTGATCCTTCGCTCTCCTGCACCGGCTGGGGGATCGTGGCGCGTGCGGGCAACCGGCTGAGCCACGTTGCCAACGGCCAGATCAAGACCGATCCCGCCGCCTCGCTGGCCGAGCGGCTGGTGACGATCGACGCCGCGCTGGCCGCGATGATTGCTGAACATCGCCCGGCCTGCGCCGCGGTCGAGGAAGTCTTCGTCAACAAGAATCCGCAATCGACGCTCAAGCTCGGGCAGGCGCGCGGGGTCTGCCTGCTGGCGGCGGCGCGGGCCGGGCTGCCGGTGGCCGAATATGCCCCGACCGTGATCAAGAAGGCCGTGGTCGGCACTGGCGGGGCGGAAAAGACCCAGGTTCAGGCCATGCTCAAGGTGCTGCTGCCCGGCGTGCAGCTGGCCGGGGCCGATGCCGCCGATGCGCTAGCCGTGGCCATCGCCCACGCCCACCTGCTGCGATAAGCCCGGCTGCGTTTTCGCTTTCCCGCGAAAAGGGCCTGTGCAATAGAACAAACCATGATCGCGAAGCTGACCGGAACGCTTGATGACTTCGGCCCTGACTGGGCCGTGATCGATGTCGCGGGGGTGGGCTATCTCGTCCATTGCTCGGCGCGCACGCTCGATCAACTGGGCGTCAGGGGCGATACCTGCGTGGTCCACACCGAACTGCAGGTCAGCGAAAATGACATGCGGCTGGTCGGTTTCGCCAGTGGCGAAGAACGCGCGTGGTTCCGCCTGCTCACCGCGGTGCAGGGCGTGGGCAGCAAGATGGCACTGGCGGTGCTTTCGGCCCTGCCGGTCGATGACCTGCAACGCGCCTGCGCCGGCGGCGATGCGGCGATGGTCGCCCGCGCGCAGGGGGTCGGGCCCAAGCTCGCCGCGCGGATCGTCAACGAACTCAAGGACAAGGCCGGCGCGCTGCCCTCGGCGCAAGGCGTGGCGGTTGCCGCCGCTCCGCAAGGCTCGGCCAGTGCCGATGCGGTCTCCGCGCTCCAGAACCTCGGCTTCAAGCCCAACATCGCCACCGAAGCGGTGGCCCGCGCGCTCGATGAACTGGGCAGCGCCGCCGGGCTCAACGATCTGGTCCGCGTGGCACTCAAGAGGGCGGCGGGATGACGCGCAATCTGAGTCCAAGCGAGTTGCGCGAACAACTAGCCGCAAAAGAGGGCGATCGGCGATGGCATGAAGCCTCTGATCGTCTGAAGATGGCTAACGAATACGCGCAAGCTGGGTTGAAAGGCCTGTTTCTGGCAAATGGTGGGGCGATTGTCGCGCTGCTGACTTTCATAGGGAACGCAAAGTTGCAGCAGGCTGATGCCGCTGCGCTGCAATGTAGCTTTACGCTGTTTTCTTTAGGTCTGGGCGCAGTTTTGGCTGCCTATATCGCGGGATACGTTTCTCACGCATATTCTATGCAGGCTGCCCTAAACCAAGCAGCGCAAGAGGATGGCATAGCGCACCGGACAGGTGAGAGTTTCGATTCTTCAACACCCGGTAATAAGGCCGGGCGTGCTGAATGCTTCGGTATAGTACTGGCTGCGTTGGCGCTGGCGTTGTTTGTGTTCGGTGCTTTTGTGGCTCTTGGTGCAATCACATGACCGACAACCCGATCCTCTCGGCTCAGCGTCAGGCTGAAGATGCCGATGCGGCGCTGCGGCCCAAGAGCCTCGCGGAATTCGTCGGCCAGGCGGCGGCGAAGGATAACCTCAGGGTGTTTATCGAAAGCGCCAAGTCGCGCGGCGAGGCGATGGACCACGTGCTGTTCTTCGGCCCGCCGGGGCTGGGCAAGACCACGCTTGCGCAGATCGTCGCCAAGGAGCTGGGCGCGGGCTTTCGCGCCACCTCCGGCCCGGTGATCGCCAAGTCGGGCGATCTGGCCGCCTTGCTGACCAACCTTGAGGCCGGCGATGTCCTGTTCATCGACGAGATTCACCGGCTCAACCCGCAGGTCGAGGAAGTGCTCTATCCCGCGATGGAGGACCGCGCGCTCGATCTGATCATCGGCGAGGGGCCTTCGGCGCGCTCGGTCCGGATCGATCTGCCGCCCTTCACGCTGGTCGGCGCAACGACGCGGGCCGGGCTGCTGACCACGCCGCTGCGCGATCGCTTCGGCATTCCGGTGCGGCTCAACTTCTATACCATTGCCGAACTGGAACGGG
>CALKVF010000076.1 GCA_937996535.1 uncultured Novosphingobium sp.
GATAGAGCACCAGATTCCTAATCTGGGGGCCATGGGTTCGAATCCCGTCGGGCGCGCCAAACTATTTTCCTGCCCTGAAAAGTCATATAACGTCTTGAAAGGAATGGATAAAATGCTGTTTCGAATGCCCCCTTTGGGGTCATATACAAGCTGCTGAGGAAAAGTGAGTCTGAGGGCTAATTTCTTGTCCTCAATGCGACCATTATTCCAAAGATTCCAAGGACTTGCGAGAAACGCCAAAGCGTTTCGAAAAGTTTCGTCGAAGTCTTTTTTCGGCTGTCCAACATTAGCCATTTTCTCCCTCAAAAGCAGCTTGCTGGATTCGAATTCAGAGATGCGCCGCTCATAAGCGGCGATCACGGTAGGACTTCCAGCGTCAACGATCCGGTCGAGAAGCCCCTCAATTTTCCGGTCAATTTCACCCAGCTCTTTTTCGATCACCTTGCGCGATTGCTCGGCGTTCAAGGTCTGCTTGTTCCAAGCATTGCGGAGTGCAGCCGTCGCGAGATCGATGAGCTGCTTTGCGGGCGTGATCGACTTGAGCATTTCCTCAAATGCATCTTCTACCTTTGCGCGCGCATATGATTTGCCGCGCACGTCGCATTCGCGCTGTCTGCAAAGATAGTAGGGATAGGCCGCACCCATGCGCCCCTTGCTCCAATTCGCTGTCAGCGGATGACCGCAGGACGGGCAGCAGATGTGTCCGCGCAGCGGAAAGTCGCTGCTAACATCGGCGCGGGCTGCACCACGCGCCTTGCCTTTCAAGCGTTCCTGAATCTCGTTGAAGGTTTCAACGTTGACAAGCGGTTCATGCTTGCCGAGCCGAGGTGAGAGCTTCCAAGACGGGACGAAGACGATGCCCGCATAGAGCGGGTTCGTCAGGATTTGCTTCACGCGCTCGTTTGATACCTTGCCGTTGCGCATCTTCGGCACAGCCGGTTGCATTTCGAGATAGCGCATCACTTCGGCTTGGCTGGCAAACCGTCCGCTCGCATAGCTTTCAAGTGCATCCTGTATGATGGATGCCAAAGGCTCATTGCGCGTGAGGATTTTTCCGCCGCCCGACCAACGGGCATACTTATATCCCCAAGGCGCTTGAAACGTCCAAAAGCCTTGCTGCATACGCGCCGTCATGCGGTTCAGCGTTTGCTCCGCATTTTTTTGGCGTGAATGCTGACTGACACACGCGAGCAGATTCTCGACTAGCTTGCTGTCGGAGTCTTCACCGAATTCGATGGAGGGCGATTCCAATGTCGCGCCGGTTGCGCCAATTTCCGTGCGGAGTTGCAAATGCGCTTCGATCCCGCGCGCAAGGCGCGAGATGTCATCGATCACAACGACGTGAGAATGTTTGCGCGTAGAGCGCAGAAATTTCAGCATCGCGTCCATAGCGGGGCGTCTGGCAACACTCCCCGACATATCGTCTTTGAACACGTGGACGACTTCATAGCCCTTATGTTCGCAGAACAAGCGGCATCTTTGCTCTTGTGATGATAGGCCGTCAGTACGCGTCGTTTGCTGAGCAGACGAGACGCGGCAATAGATGACGGCAGTTTTTGGTGGCGCATTTGTCATGGCGCAAAATCCCCATTTCTGTTTTCGGTGATCGCGCCCTCCCGCTCATTCCGTGAGCTGAGGTCAACTGTCATGGCAGTGCCAAGAAGCAATATCTTATCACCTTCACCCCCATTTTGTGAAGGTCTGATATTGCGATTTTCGATGGCAAGTTGCTCTGGATGCACGCCCCATGCGGCATCGACAAAGGCCTTCATCATGTTGACCACAATGAGAATTGCTTCCTCTTTCTGCTGGTCAGTCATTCCTTCAATATCAGCGACGAGCGCACGATATTGATCAAACTCAGCAGACGAAATTCCAACAATCTCATTCATCACAATCACCATCACGAACGTGCTTGGCTTACCCAAGCAGCGTGAAAGTGATTTTGGTTTATGGTCGAAACCAACGTGGGGAAAACTGGAATTTCATCATCAGTTTGCGCCACATTATATTATAATTATACGCATATTTATATCAAAAATGCAACATTATCCGCAGGATTCCGCGCTATTCAGCGTTCAAGGCCGCGATCTTTCCCCATCATGCGCTGCGCGACCTTCATAATTTTCGAGCAGCGCAGATAATGATCTTGCTTCACCTGATACTTCGCAGTCTTCCACAACCGATCAGTCGGGTTGTCATTTCCGAAGCGCGGCTTGAGTTCCATCGTGTTGCCTTGCTTGGTTATCAGGTCACGATATTTGGTTTGCGTGAGGCTTGGCTCGCTTTCACGAAAGCGTTTGTCCATCCTTCGCATCGCTTCATCGAGGCGCGCTTGCACATCCGGCGAGCGCACGGATTCTGCCGACGCTCTATTGAAGCGCGGCGCGATGGTTGAGTTGTCGCTCATTCCGAATTCCCTTTGTGCAGATCGCGCACATCGCGCACTTGATCCTTCCACGGATCGACGGTGAAGTAGGGAACCGCATCGCTGATCAGCAGATGCGGCATTGATGCAACGCGGATCACTTGCCGCGTGGGGCCAAGTGCGATGACGTCACCAGCTTGCAGCACAGGCCGCTTGTTTTCGGAGAGATTGGCGTTCGCCGTTTGCACGACGCCGCCCGAATGGCTGACACCATTTTGCAGGATCGTTTTTGTCCCCGACCAGAGTTCGATGTCTTTGAGCAGGTCAGGCTCCCACACCGATTTCATCGTAATGATACCGACCTGATCCTCAATGTCCTTGACTTGCTCCCGCGACCATTGGCTGGTGAGCGAGTTGCGCCCTTGCGCGAAAAACCAGTAGCTCACCCCAAGCCCGCGATAGAGCCGAAGTGAACGGAGGATACTGGGAACACGCGGCAGGTTTGCAAATTCATCGACAATGAACGTCGTGCGCACCGGCCCGCGCGCGGCGGCAATCGTTTCCGTCATCATGCCGATCAACATTGCGACCCATGCCTTCGCGACATCGATGCGATTGGCGGGCAAGATGATATAGATCGTAAGCTTCTCGCGCTTCGCACGCGTCAAATCAAAATCGTGGGATGCGCAGGCATCACCAAGCGATTTTCCCGCCTCGAATGCGTTGAATGCGGTTGAGGCTTCGCTTCGAATGGCTTCCCATTGCTTTTCGGCAGTCATGCGCATCGAGTCGAACGACATCGCGCGGCGTTCGATGGATTCAATCTCGCAAGTCGCCATGAGCGAGAATTCCATTTTGAAATGCTCAGCATCGCCATTGCAAAATCGCCATATCTCGGAGAGCGTGCAGGACTCAGGTTTGAAGCGCGCGAGATATTCGGCGCGCATCGCAGTAAGCTCGATTGCGCCCTTGCGCGGCCAGTCCGAACCAGTAGGTCGTGAAGGCGCAGGCAGCGCGATTTCACAGATCGCTTCGGCTTCGCCATCGGGCGAGCCGCCGCTCTGCACCACATCGATCAGCCGATAGAACGGGTTGATTTTGGTATTCGGCAAGCCGTGCAGGCCGTAAGGGTTGAGATAGATTACCTTTGTGCCGAGCATCTTTTCACGATGCTTGGCTGACGACCACGCCAGCTCTCCATCTTTGACATCGACAACGATCAACGTGCGATCACGGCAATGCGCAAGGTTCGGCTGGATCAGCGAAACACCTTTGCCGCCACCCGCACGATTATAGGTGAGGAGTGACTCCTCACCATTGTGAAAGATGAAATGCCCGAATTCGCCAAACGCGCCGAGGAACAGCCCGTCGCTTTTCAGCATTCCAGCTTTCTCGCAGTCCTCCAAATTACCAAGCCGCCCGTCGCCAAGATCGCCGGACGGCTTTGCATTGCGCATCTCCTCTTCGAGTTCGAGCGCGCGCGTTCGCGCTTCACGCGCATGATCAGCTTCGCTCATTTGTCGGTGGAGCGCGATGCCGCGCTCCACCATGTTCAGGAAGTTGATTCCTCGCATATCAGTTGCCCTCTCGCGTGAACCGAGGCGGTGGCGGCAACTGAATTGTCGGGATGCTTTCGAGTTCGCGGCGGATCGCCTCAGCACTCGGAAGCTGATTGACGTAGCGTGACACATCCACATTCGCGGCTTCGACCGCAGTGTTTTCAAGCCGCGTTGAAGCGGTTTCGCGCTGACGCTGCGCTTCGGCAAGCGCCGCATCGCCCGAGCCAGGGTCAAGAATATTCTGACCTTGGCCGATCAATTCGGCGATGCTGGCGATGCCAAGGTTCGCACCATTAGCCTGCGCTGACTGTGCCATCTGCCGTTCAGCATAGGCGCCGCGCAAACGGTTAGCAGCATCCACCTGCGTCTGATTCAGATCATAGGACGCCTTGTAGAACTGAATGATGCCTTCGCTCACGCGGTTGTAGCGAATGTTCTGCTGTTCCACCGCTGCGCGCACCGCATTGGTGTAAGCATCAAGCTGCGCCTGAATTGCAGCTTCATTCGCTTTCACTTCCCCCGCAACATCGCCGACATATTCGCCGGTGAAATCTTGCGGACGCCAGCCTTCCGGTGCGAAGCGAACGGCGGCGAAAAATACACTGCCGCAGATTACGACCGTGATCGCAGTTTGAACGGAGCTGGGAATGCGTCGCCGACGGCGCTTCGCCTTTTCAGCCTGCCCACGCGGAGCAGCGGTAGCGACAATTTCAGTGCCGACCTGTCGAGGGCTGCGATCACCCTCATAATCCATCTTGTATTGAACACTCATAGTGAAGCCTCCATCCGGTGAATTCCGGTGGAGGCTTCACATCATTGATCACACGGCTGAGTGGGGCAAACTCAGTGATCAACGAAGCACATCGTTTGCCGCTGCCGGATCATACGCGGCAAGTGCGATCCAAAGCAGCTTGATGCGCGCGGCAATTTTCTGCGATGCAGCGAGCTTGCGCGGACGGACACGGCCAGCAAGAAAATCCCCTGCCCAAGACGCCGAGTAGTCATCGCCGAAAATTCCATCGACATCGACGCGATGCAGATCGATTTCGATGCCATCGTGATCGATCACAACCGCTTCGCATTGTATGATCCGATCATAGACCCAATCGATCAGACGCCGCCGTGAAACGCGCGGAACGATTCCCGCATATGCAATCGCCAGATTGAATATCGTATATGTCTCGCGCAGAATATCTGCGCTTGGAACATAGATAATTGACGGACTGCGAGAAGTGATTTCTACATCACAGCAGCAGTTACTATGGAGTGAATTGCGAATGTGCATCACTCGTGCTCCTCATATTAAGTGGGGAGCGGCCGCGCTTGGTTCTGCCAAGCCCTGATCAGTGATTTCTAAATGCCAGATGGGGTAATCTCAGTCCTCCGGACTGTATCCGGAGTTTTTCCGGAACTTTCGCACACGACTCCGGAGCGCAGCCGGAATGCCATGCGTAAACGCGCTTCACATTCAGCGCAGCCGAATCTACGTCTCAGTCAGAAAGAGTGAAGGCGATATGGATTATAGCGATTTCAGCAAGCTAAGTGGGATTTTGCGGACAGACCTTCGCGAGGCACGCAAGGCCAAGTCACCATCGTCCGCCCGCCTGTTTCAAATGATCCAATCCTTTCAGGATTATTCGGCGCGCGAGCGACCGTTGACATACAAGTCCTTTGTCGATTTCGCAGAAGAGCATCACGGCGACTACAAAGTTGCCTTCCATTCCGACAAGGAAATTGCCCGCGCACAGGTTGGCCGAAAGTGCGAGGATGCAAAGAAATCACATGCAGGTGATTTCGTCGCGTTGATGCTTTTTTATCAATGGACGCGAACGCGAAGCCAGTTCGAAGAGTTCATGGAAGGCGCGCGCGAGCTCGATCCATTCGTCGCGTATTTTCTCAAAGGCGGCAAAGGGCGAGAGAACGCATCGAAGCGCGGCGTAATGAAGCGGATCGACATCAATTCGCGCGTGCCGATCAATCTCATTGACTGGGAGATCGCCAACCGGCGCGTTGAGCAGGAAAAGAAGGAGCGGACGAACAAGATCAGCTTCTACAATCTTTTCATCGACTCCGTGCCGGATCAGGCGATGTATTTTGACGGCCTTACGCACCTCAGCGTTTGCTCAACGCTTGTCACAACCGTCGAGCCGTTCGGCGCGCTCAAAAATTTGCAGGTGCTGGATTGCAGCTACATTCAGCTCGACAGCCTGAACGGACTTAGCGTCAGCAATCTTGAACAGCTCTTTTGCGGCGTCACGAATGTCGAAGACATCGCGATCCTCAAGGACGCCCAAAAGCTGAAGCGACTTTACATGGGCAGCACATACATCGCTGATTTGTCGCCGTTGCGGAATTGCCCTGAGCTGGAATTCCTGAGCTGCGAAGATACGAACGTGTCATCGCTCGATGGCTTGGAGAATTGCACGAAGCTCAACTATGTCGATTGCTCTGACACCGGCATTCGGAATCTTGATCCGATTGCCGCCCTTCCCAATCTCGAAGACGTGATTTTCAACGGATGTCATATCGACGCATCGCTCGAACGATTGTGCAGCCTGCCATCTTTGAAGAAGCTGATTTTCTTCCAAGGCACTGCCGAAGGCATCCCCGCCGACGTTCTAAGTCGCGAGTCCTACGAGAATTGCCTTTCACGTCTGCGTGAATTTTACCGCCAGCGACGGAAACTTGAGGGCAGCGTTTGACGGTTGCGATAGCGGCATTGTTATCGTCTCGCCCTGATCCATCCTTCGCTTGATTATGCGAGAGCACAATTGCGAGCTGAATTGTTCCGACCCTTGCACCCGTCCGCTTCGCTAATGCCCGCAAGCCCCAGCCCGCACCACTCAGGCGAAGCCTGACCGTGTAGGGGCATTGCTGGCGCAAATCGGCGTGTGCCGCCGGTCTCCATCAGCCGCGCGAATTGTCGTGCGGCATAACAAAAGGAGACCATCATGGGACTTGATATGTATGCCTACACTTTACCGAAGGACGCTGCGCGCCCGCCTGTCGATTTCGACATCGACAACATTCCAGACTGGGAACGACGCAATCTGCACTACTGGCGCAAGCATCCAAACTTGCACGGCTGGATGGCTGGACTCTATTTCGAAAAAGGCGGTGAGAATCCTGATTTCAACTGCAACACCGTTGAGATCACGCAAAGCGATCTCGACGCACTTGAACGTGTCGTCGTCGCGAATGAGCTTCCCGATACATCGGGATTTTTCTTCGGCGCAACGACTGGCGAAGAACGCGAGGATGATTTGCAATTCATCAAAAAGGCTCGTGAGGAACTCGCACAAGGCCGCACGATTGCCTACTACGCATGGTGGTGACACCAAAACGCGAGGCGATGTCACCATCGCCTCGCGTCATTTGCTCCATCATCGCCTTCATTCCTTTGGCTTTGGTTTTCGCCGCGCTACAGGACGCCGCTTGCGGGTTGGCGCAGGCTGCGGCTCAGGCGTCTCTTGCAGTGCCATGCCGCGCTCCATGATCGACATTCCGAGCAATATACCGCCGAGCGGGATCATCTCGATCAGCGCGCCGATGGCGAGTGCTCCCATTGTCGCGTCGGGATACAGTCCAAGATAGGCGATATTTGAGACGACTGGCAGGCTTGGCAGCGGCTGGGTCTTGAGTGCAGCGATGTCATCCAGCTCTTCGATCAGGGCATCGGCCAGCCCGTCAAAATTCTGCGTGATCGCATTGGCCGCGCTTGCAGGCAGACCGGCTGCATTCCAATCCTTGCGGATCGCATCCGACACGGCCTGCATTGCTTCGACAGCGAGAACATCATTCACGCCGCGCATGATGCGCTGCCATTCATCGACAGCTTTGCGCACGGCGACCATTTTGGCGCGTCGATCAATGTCACTATCGACCACGCGGCGCATATCGATCAGCACGCGATCAGCGCGAGCAAACGACCGCGCCAAGTGCGCGCGGCTGGAAAACACAGCATCGCGCGCGGTTGAACATCCGCTCGCTATGTTGGCGAGTGTAATGGCAACACGGCCAACATCGCCGCCTTCGCGGCTAAATGCGCCGGTTGCAGATTCTTGCCCGCTCATGGCGGTTGCGACATCAATGCAATCGGTCAGAGCGGGAACATTATTCTGAATAGTTGAGGCAGCGTGCCGCCGCGATTCAGTAGCCGATTTCATATCCGTGATAACGTGTTCGATATGTGCGCGCTCACCAGCGGGTGCAGCGAGAACCGATGCCGCAGCACTCGCAAGCACAAGGGCGAGTGCGGCATAGGCGGCAACGAAAGCAGCCTTTGCCTTGCGACGTTGCTCCGGCGGCAGCGATGGAATGTGACGAAGCGCGATGTAGGTGCAGACGCTGAGTCCGACCGCAATCGCAATCACAGACAGCGCCGTTTCAAACCACGCGAGCGGCGTCATGCCGCCCGACGATGAAACGAGGTCAGCAATCCATACGCCTGCAAGACAGGCGGAGATGGAGTGCATGATCACATTGGCAGACATGAGTCCGCTAATATTTGGTAGCTTTGACATGGCGGTTTTCCTTTCCCGCCGAGTTTTGTTACCAACCAAAAACCGAAGTGGGGCAAAGTCGAGCGAAGGCACACAATTTCGTGCCGAGCCAACTATCCAACTTGTCGGTTCTACCGACTCCGCAATAGCCAGATTACGCGATAGCGTGATCCGCAAGGTGTCGATGGTACTACCATCGCGACCTTGAAAAGGGGGACGCTGCCGCTCCCCCGTTTTATCCCCCACGCCGCTGGCACACTTCAAATCCCCATGCCTTCCGAGATCTGCGTTGCAGATTGCGGCAGGGGTTGAATGTGCCAGTGCAACGTATGGCCGTTGCATCACCAGTCAGGCGGAGCGTTCCAGCTCCCCCGACACCCCCATGATGAAGGGAGCTTGCGCGCTCCCCTCAACCCCATCGCCCAACCCTATGCGGATTGGATGCACACCATCGCATTCGTCCGATGGATCACGAGCAGGGGCGTGCCTGCCCCTTGCAACCCAGCCCGAGGATGATTTCGGCTTTCACGGCTGTTGATTGCTCAGTTTCCGAGCAACTTTCCCCTTGGCGAATTGTGTATCCATTGGTTACACTCCTGCCATGTCAGGAAAGGACTCCGGCTTTCGGATTCGGGTGGAACGCCCGCTTCACGAACAGTTCTTGCAGGTATGTCGATCCAATGATCGACCTGCCGCGCAGGTGCTTCGTGAATTCATGCGCGATTACGTCGCGAGGAATGCCGAAAATGCCGAACTGCCAACAGGACAATCGAGCGCCGATCTGGCAAAAAAGTAGATTAGGAATCACGTGCAAAAGGGGATAGCGACCACCACCGATTATCATGCCAAGCTGTTCGCACATGAGCTGAACAGGCGGCATTCGGTTGCAGATGACGAGAAGCTGGCAGGGGCGCTTTTAGACGCGCAAGTTGATCTCAATCCGCATCAGGTTGAAGCGGCGCTCTTCGCATTCAAATCACCTCTCTCGAAAGGCGCGATCCTTGCCGACGAGGTAGGACTCGGTAAAACGATTGAAGCGGGCTTAGTCCTCGCGCAGAAGTGGACTGAGGGCAAACGGCGCATCCTCGTCATTACCCCTGCCAATCTTCGCAAACAGTGGTCGCAGGAGATCGAGGAAAAATTCTTCCTCCCCACCGGCATCCTTGAAGCGCGAAATTACAACAAGCTCAAAAAGGACGGCGTGCGCCGACCATTCGAGCAACCACACATTGTCATTTGCTCTTATCAATTCGCGGCACGTCACGCCGACGAATTGATGGTCATTCCGTGGAGCCTTGTCGTGATCGATGAAGCCCACCGCCTTCGCAACGTCTATCGTCCCGACAATCGCATCGGGCGCACGTTGAAGACCGCGCTCGCGAATGCACCCAAGGTTTTGCTGACGGCGACCCCGCTCCAAAATTCTCTGATGGAGCTGTACGGCCTTGTCAGTCTGATCGACGACTATGCGTTTGGCGATGCCAAGAGTTTTCGTGCGCAGTATGCTCGTTTGAGTGACGGGCAGTTCGACGAGCTGAAAAATCGATTGCAGCCGATTTGCCACCGGACACTTCGCCGTCAGGTTCTGGAATATATTCGCTACACGAACCGCATTCCAATCACGCAAGAGTTCGTGCCGACCGACGCTGAGCAATCGCTCTACGATATGGTGTCGAGCTACCTCCAACGTCCGTCCTTACAGGCGTTGCCGTCAAGCCAGCGCACGTTGATGACTCTCATCATGCGCAAGCTTTTGGCGTCGTCCACATTCGCGATTGCGGGCGCTCTCGACACGTTGGCTCGCAAACTAGAGCGCCAGCTTCGCGACGACACATCGCTCCGTCAGAAGATGGAGGAGGAGATCGCGGAGGACTTCGAGGAATATGACGAGATCGTCGATGAATGGACGGACGGCGAGGATGAACCAGAGCTTCTAACAGCCGATGACATTGCTGCCATCGACGCAGAAATCGCCGACCTTCGAAATTTCCGCGACCTTGCGGTATCCGTCACCGAGAATGCCAAGGGCCAAGCCCTCCTAAGCGCGCTCAGCACCGGCTTTGCCAAGGCGAAGGAGCTAGGCGGCGCACGCAAGGCAATCATCTTCACGGAGTCACGCCGCACGCAGGAATATCTTGTCCGCTTGCTCACCGAGAACGGACATGGGGACGAGCTGGTTCTCTTCAACGGATCGAACGCCGACGCGCAGTCTAAGGAAATCTATTCGGCGTGGATCGAGAAGCACAAAGGCACCGACCGCGTAACGGGATCACGCACCGCTGATATGCGCGCCGCCCTCGTGGATTATTTCCGCGAGAAGGCGTCGATCATGATTGCAACCGAAGCGGCAGCGGAAGGCATAAACCTGCAATTCTGCTCGATGGTCGTGAACTACGACCTACCTTGGAATCCGCAGCGGATCGAACAGCGCATCGGGCGCTGCCATCGTTACGGACAACGCTTTGACGTTGTGGTAGTCAATTTTCTCAATAAGAACAACGCCGCCGATCAGCGCGTCTATGAGTTGCTTGCCGAGAAATTTAAGCTCTTTGATGGCGTGTTCGGCGCGTCGGATGAGGTGCTGGGCGCCATTGAATCTGGCGTGGAGTTTGAGAAGCGCATCGTCTCCATCTACCAGAATTGCCGCTCGACCGAGGATATAGAAACGCAGTTTGAGCAGCTCCGTGCTGACATGGATGAGAACATCAGCGTCACGATGGAGGATACGCGCCGCAAGCTTCTCGAAAATTTCGATGCTGAGGTTCACGACCGACTCAAAATGAACATGGACAAGAGCCGCGAGTATCTCGACCGATACGCGCGGATGCTCTGGTATGTGACCAAGCACGAACTGGCGAAACTCGCGAAGTTCGACGACGATTATCTGAGCTTTGATCTTAAGTCTGTCCCGTCAGGCGCACAGGCTTCTGCCGGTCAGTATTTCATGAGCAAGCAGGGGCTTGTCGGTCATCGCTATCGGCTTGGACATCCGCTAGCCCAACACATCCTCAACGATGCCGCTTCGCGCGAACTTGATGGCGCGGATTTTGAATTCGATTACGGCGCATGGATTCAAAAATCCGTTGCTCTTGAACCGTTTGTTGGAGCGAGCGGGACGCTCTCTGCGCACAAACTGTCAGTCCGAGGTTCTGACGATCAGGATCATATCATCATCACCGCGCTAGCAGACGATGGCCGTAGCATTGACGGGAAGGCCGCAATGCGACTGTTTGAACTTCCTGCTACCAACCTTGGTGTGGCAACGCTCGCGATGCCTACCACGATGACCGACGCCATTGATGCTGAGCGAAAATCGATTCTCGACACGGTAGCGAGCCGTCAGGCGCAGTGGTTTGATGAAGAACTGGATAAGCTAGAAAGCTGGGCTGACGACATGAAGTCGGCGTTGGAATTCGACATCAAAGAGCTGGATCGCACCATTAAGGAGGCGCGTCGCAGCTCTGCTATGGCGGCCACCCTCGAAGACAAGCTCGCCTGCCAGAAAAGGATCAAAGACCTAGAGTCACAGCGCAACGCAAAGCGCAAATCGCTTTTCGATGCACAAGATGAAATTGATGAACGAAAGACAGGACTTATAAGCAACGTCGAAGAGAGATTGCAGCAACAGGTAGAAATGACGCAGATATTTGCAATCCGGTGGAGTTTGAAATGACAGATGAAAAGTCACCCTCCGCCAAACTCTCTATCGAAGTGGTGGATCGACTTATTGCGGCAGGCTTAGTGCGTGCGGATAAGCGAGATGCCTTAATTCAGAAAATTGCAGACGGTTCAATGGCCGGTCTCGATTGGAAATTGGAGATTGAACTGGCGTCGGCGAAGGCTGGTGGTGAATGACAACATCAGGCGTCTTGAAATCACTTACCCTGACCGCGTTTCGCGGCTCGGCCAGCACGTTCACCCTCAGCTTCGAGAAGGGCAAAAAGCTCACTCTGATCTATGGTGAGAACGGCACGGGCAAAACGACCATTTGCGATGCCTTCGAGTTTCTCGCGAAGGATAACGTGGGCTCGCTTGACAGTCGCGGGCTTGGCACGGGCGTCAGAAAATTCTGGCGAACTGTTGGTAAGCAACCGCAAGATTTTGCGGTCGAGCTGACGACAAGCGATGGCGCTTGCACGGGGAAACTCGCAGGCAATCTGACTACGTTGCTGAGCGGAGTTGCGCCGAAAGTCGAGCTATTGCGTCAGCGTCAGATATTGGAATTGATCGAAACGCAGCCTGCCAAGCGATATGAAGCAATCAAACGCTTCATTGACATCGACGCATTCGAGCGTTCGGAGGAGGCGCTTCGCCAGCAAGGCAAAGCACTTTCGACTGAACTTACGTCAGCGCAGCAGGCGGAGGCTCAAAGCCTTGAAGAACTGCAAGGCTCTTATGAGGCGGCTGGAAGCCCTGCGGGATTGAATGCCGTAGAATGGGCCAAGCAGAAGTTGGCCGAACCAACGGCCGGCCTTGAAGCCGACATCGCGGCGATCGTGAAACTTCGCGCGGCTTTTGGGTCACTCAAAGACTATCCTGAAAATCTGACTGGTAAGCACACCAACCTTGCGACAGCACAAGCGAATGCCGATGCGGCGGATCAAGCGCAGATCGACGCTCTGGCGACGGTCGATAGTGCAGCAGCAGAACGCACGAGCGTATTGACGGCAGGCAAAGCCTATCTCGAAACGCACCCCGACACAGAGCAGTGCCCACTTTGCGAGAGCAAAGAGAATGTCGCGACCCTTACCGAGGCGGTGAATGCGACGCTTTCCCAGTTGAGTACGCTGACTTCAGCCAACCAAAAAAAGAAGCAAGCTCATACCGCGCTGACCAATGCTAAGACTGCGTTGCAGCAGGCCGAGGCCGACTATGCCAAGGCCGTTGCCACTCTTTCAGATGCACAAGCGGCGCATCAATGGAAGGCTGGCGTTCAACTTTTAACATCTGCCGCGCCGAGCGATCCTACCGTGCTACCCGAATGGCTGATAGCCAACGAGGCGATTGCCCTGTCTTGGGCTGACAATGAAGCAAGTTGGCGCGGGGAGAGCAAATTCCGCGCGCAACTGAATTCAGCCGCCGACCGCTATGACACGAACGCAGCACGGGTAGCAGAGCTTTCTGCCCTCATTCCCCTCTTGGATCAGGCTCTCACGGCGTGCGTCGAAGAGCGGCAAAAGTTCACAGACGGGATCATCAGTGCAATCGCGAAAGAGGTCGGCAAGCTGTATGAGAAGGTTCATCCGAACGAAGGATTGGACAAGATTGCGCTGGAACTTGATCCGGCGCGCCGTGCATCGCTCACACTAGGTGCCAATTTCGAAGGGCATGATGCACCGCCTCAAGCCTATTTCAGCCAATCGCATCTCGACACCCTTGGCCTTTGCGTTTTCCTCGCGCTGGCTGCGCGTGACCGCGCATCGGAAACTGTGTTGATTCTGGATGATGTTCTCGGGAGCATTGATGAGCCGCACGTCGCGCGAGTTATTGGAATGATCTACGAGGTGAGCGCCGATTTTCGCCACACTATCGTCACCACTCATTATCGCCCTTGGCGCGAAAAATATCGTTGGGGATGGTTGAAACCAGATATGCCATGTCAGTTTGTCGAACTGACCGGCTGGGCGATTGACGACGGCATCCGCATCACCTCCTCGTTGCCCGAAGTTGATCTTTTGCGAGCGAGACTCGCGGAACAGCCAACCGACCTGCAATCGGTGTGCAGCAAGGCGGGCGTCATTCTGGAAGCTGCGCTCGACTATTTGACTCAGAAATATGCTTGCGCGGTGCCGCGCCGCCATGGCGAGGCATACACGCTTGGCGACCTTTTGCCGACCATCAGCAGCAAGCTTCGCGACGCCTTGCAGGTTGAAATGCGTGACGGTATCACCGACCCAACGGCTCCGGCGAACAGCACGGTGGCGCTCAAGCCCATCTTGGATGAACTGACGCGGATCGCCCAAGTGCGCAACGCACTCGGCGCGCATTTCAAAGCCCTGTCTTTTGAGCTGCTCGATACAGACGGGATCGGCTTCGCGAAACAAGTGCTGGCGCTGGCTGACACGTTGGTTTGCCCCGACCATGGCTGGCCAAGCAACAACAGCTCCGGCAGCTACTGGCGCAACAGTGGCGACACCCGCCGCCTCCATCCACTCATCAAACCCTCATAAGGCATCGAATGACAAAGAAGCAAAAACTTGAACTGACGTGGGTGGGTAAAGAAAATAAGCCTCGGCTGGAGCCGCGCATTCTGATCGAAGACCCGTCGAAGAGCCATCACGCTGCGAGGCGTGTGAATGACGCCGACATCTTTAACAATGTGCTTATTCATGGCGATAATTTGCTCGCGCTTAAGGCGTTAGAGGCGGATTATGCAGGTCAAGTTAAGTGCGTGTATATCGATCCCCCGTTCAACACCGGATCAGCTTTTGAGCATTATGACGATGGGGTAGAGCACTCTTTGTGGTTGGCTCTGATGAGCCATCGGCTTGAGATACTAAATCGACTTCTAACACCGGACGGTGTTATTTGGATTCATATAGATGATAAGGAAATGGCATACCTCAAGGTCATTTGTGACGAGGTTTTTGGAAGGCGAAATTTTCTAAATATGATCGTTGTGAAGACATCTGATCCTTCCGGCCATAAGACAGTGAATCCTTCACCGTATTCGCAAACAGAATACGTTTTGATGTATGCAAAAGATCGCAGCCGTTATCGCTATGAACAGCGATACGTCGAGAGCACCTATGACTCTGGATACAACCGCCTCATCTTGAACCGCGAAGCTCCCTTTTCGGAGTGGCAAACCGTGGGCTTGAACGAGCACGTAGCCAATAGTTTAGGATATGAATCTACGCGAGCAGCTCGGGCAGAATTGGGACGGGTCGGATTTGAAGCAAGAGTTGCACAGTATGCACTCGAACACGCTAACTCGGTTTTCCAGCCAACTGCAATCAGCTCTGCGGCAGGACGTTCAATCGTGGCGGTTCGTGACGAATCTGCCCGCACTCAGGGAAAAGTATTTCACATTCCCCGCGACGGGTATGAAGACATCTATGTGTTGAATGGGCGGCAAATCTACTTCTACGCCTCGAAGGTTCGAGAAATCGAGGGGGAGCTTGTTCCAGCTAAACCGTTGACAAACCTGTGGTCAGACATTCCTTACAACGGAATAGCGCGCGAGGGAGGAGTTGAATTCAAGAACGGCAAAAAGCCAGAAAAGTTGATTGCTCGGTGTATCGAACTATCCACAAAACAAGGCGATCTTGTCCTCGATTCATTCGCAGGTTCAGGAACGACGGGGGCGGTTGCTCACAAATTAGGCCGTCGCTGGATCATGATCGAACTAGGAGATCATTGTTCGACCCATATAGTCCCACGGTTACATGAGGTCATCAACGGAACCGACCAAGCAGGCATTAGCAAGGCTGTCGATTGGAAGGGTGGGGGTGGCTTCCGTTATTACGAGTTAGCACCGTCATTGCTCCAAAAGGACAAATGGGGTCGCGAAGTGATTTCCAGCGAATATAATGCCGAGATGCTCGCCCAAGCCATCTGTAAGCTTGAAGGCTTTGCATATGATCCAAGCTCCGAAATATATTGGCAGCAGGGGCGCTCCTCTGAATCAGACTTCATCTTTGTCACCACGCAGACCCTTAGCGCCGAGGAGCTGGCGACACTCAGCAGCGAGGTTGGCGAGGGGCGAACGTTGATGATCCTATGCGCGGCTTGGCGCGGCAATGCCGATCAATGGCCCAATCTGACGCTGCGAAAAATCCCCAACCATATTCGCAGCAAGTGCGAATGGGGACATGACGACTACAGCCTCAATGTTGCTAATCTGCCAATGGCGGAACAGGAGCTTGTCGCTGTGCCAGCTCAAGCAGGCCTTTTTGACGAAGGAGATGCCTCATGAGCAATCTCCGCCACGTCAATGCAATAGCCGCACGATTGAGCCTTCGGCCTCCGCAACGTAGCAGCTTGGAAATTCTCGACCGCGTAACCGAGATTGTGCCGCCATCAAAGGCAGCGGATCTCGACGCAGCTCTTGAAATCATTCACAGCGAATATCCCACTGTCAGTGCGTTCGAGCGCGACTTCCCTTCGCTATGTTTCGCGCTTGCAACCGGCGTAGGTAAAACGCGCTTGATGGGCGCATTCATCACCTATTTGAAAATCGCGCACGGCATCAATAATTTTTTCGTGCTCGCGCCGAACCTTACCATCTACAATAAGCTGATCGACGACTTCACGCCGAACACCGCAAAGTATGTGTTCAAGGGGATCGCTGAGTTCGCGATTTCACCGCCCGTGCTGACGACCGGTGAGACCTACGAGCGGCAAATCGCTTCGGGCGGCCAGCTCTTCCCGACGACGATAAACATTTTCAACATCGCCAAAATTGCCTCCGAAGTCCGAGGCGGAAAAAGCCCGCGCATTCGTTCATTCCGCGAGGAAATCGGCGAGAGCTATTTCGACTATCTAGCAAGCCTGCCCGACCTCGTTCTGTTGATGGATGAATCCCATCGCTATCGCGCGACCGCAGGAATGCGCGCGATCAACGAATTGAAGCCGGTTCTGGGACTTGAACTGACCGCGACGCCCTTCACCGAAGGCACGCGAGGCCCAGTCGCCTTCCAAAATGTTGTATTCGATTATCCGCTTGCCCGCGCGATGGAAGATGGCTTCGTCAAGGAACCCGCCGTCGTCACGCGCAAGGATTTCAACCCCGCTGGCAAATCTCCCAAAGCCATTGAGGAGATGAAACTCAATGACGGCATTCGCCTTCACGAAAGCGTAAAGGTAGAACTGGAAACCTACGCCCGCGAAAACGGCGTTGGAATCGTGAAGCCGTTCGTGCTTGTGATCGCGCGCGACACATCGCACGCGGCCGACCTAATGGCGTTCATTCAGTCAGATGATTTTTACAATGCGCGCTATGCCGGAAAAGTCATTCAGGTCGATTCCAGCGTGAAGGAAGAGGAGACGGTCGAGAAGCTGCTGACCGTTGAACGCAATGACAATCCGGTCGAAATCGTCATTCACGTCAATATGCTGAAAGAAGGTTGGGATGTCACCAATCTCTATACGATCATTCCGCTTCGCGCGGCGAACGCACGCACGCTAATCGAACAGAGCATCGGGCGCGGTCTGCGCTTGCCCTATGGGAAGCGAACCGGCGTTACCGCCGTGGATCGTCTGAACATTGTCGCGCATGATCGTTTTCAGGAAATCGTAGAAGAAGCGAACAACCCGAAATCACCCATCCGCCTCAAGCAGCTTATCCTTGAGGAAGCTGACTTTCAGCGGAAAACGAAAACCGTCGTGTCGTCACCGACGATCTTGACCGGTCTCGGATTGCAGACTGCGCAAAGCGATGGAAACGCGACGCATTCTGGATCACCCGCCGCCGCGCCTGTTTTTACCGACCCAGCGGAAGTGCGTGTAGCGCAACTTGCCTATGACGCATTTCGAAAACTTTCTCGTGAGCCTGCAAAAGTCCCGAGCACGAGTTTTCTAGCTCGTCCCGAAATTCAGGAGCAAGTGCTCAGGGAAGTACGCAGCCAATATCAGGCACCACAACTTGAGCTTGAAGGCATTGCAAAACCAGAGCCTGACATTGCGGCGGTGATTGCCGCGACAGCACAGATGATGGCGGAACGGACGATTGATATTCCGCGTATTACAGTAATGCCAAAGGGCGAGGTCAAAGCAGGCTTCAAGCCCTTCCAGCTCGACCTTTCCGGCATCCGATATCCCGCGCCAAGCGAAGAGCTGTGGGCGAAGCACCTGCGCACCGATCAGATTGACGTCATCGGCCTCTCGCAAGGAAACCTGCTCGAAAGCCGTTTAGAAGACTATGTTGTCAGCGGCCTGATCGACTTTCCCGACATCGCATACGATGATCACGCTGACTTGCTTTATGACTTGGCTGAACAGGTTGTGTCGCATTTCCGCACCTACCTATCTGACGACGAAGCCGGTCAGGTTCTATCGTTGCATCAGCGTGAGATTGCGCGGGCGGTTCATGCTCAGATGCAGGATCACTTCTGGAAAGATGATACCGTCGAATACCATCACGAGGTGCGTCAAGGCTTCACCGATCTCAAAGAGACCGCTTACACTGCGCTGAACGAACCGCCTCAAGACTATCGGACTCCGCCTGCCGACAAGAGCAATATGGCTCGTTACCTCTTTGGCGGATTTGCAAAGTGCCTGTCGGAGGTGACGAAATTTCACTCGGACAGTGAGCGCCGACTTGCGGTGATCCTTGAGCGCGAAGCAATGAAATGGCTTCGTCCGGCGAAGGGTCAATTCCAAATGTATTATCGCAGCGGAGCAGACCATCTTGAATATCAGCCGGACTTTGTAGCCGAGACTGACGACGCCATACTGATGCTTGAGCCAAAGATGGCAACGCAGATGTCAGACAAAGACGTGTTGTCGAAGGCGGATGTAGCAGTGCAATGGTGTGCGTGGGCATCCGATCACGCTCGCTCTTACGGCGGAAAACCTTGGCGCTACGTGCTTATTCCGCATGATGCGATCACCGATAATATGACTCTTGAGTTCCTCGTAAAGCAGTTCGGCAGATGACGTAACGGCCATACGCCGCCTTCCGCTGCACCCTGAGTTTCATCCGCGAATATGGCTGTGGTCGTCGTCCCGTCAACGGGCGGCCCGATCCATTCGCCTTCATTACATTGCGGCTCCCGTGTTGCCCGTTTCGCCTGACGGCTGACAGTCCGACTTTCCCCCAGCCTGTTCCCTTCGCGTCCTCAGGATACAGCGAAAGGAGATCAGGACATGACCACTTCATCAAAAGAACGCTTCGACGTTTACGGAGCTATCACCGATCAAATCATTGCCGCAATCGAAGCCGGAGCTGAGCATCCGCAAATGCCTTGGCATCGTGCAGGCGGATCAATCGAACGTCCCACCAATGTCGAAAGCAAGAACGCCTATCGCGGCGTCAACACCGTCGCCCTTTGGGCATCGGCATATTGCCAGCAGTTCGATCATGGCCTCTGGGGCACATATCGCCAATGGCAAGAAAAGGGCGCTCAAGTCCGCAAGGGCGAGAAATCCTCCATCATCATTTTCTATCGTGACCTTCAACCGCATCAGCGTGACACGCAATCATCCGGCGATGATGATGATCGCGGCAATCGTTTCTTCGTTGCCCGTGCATCGCGCGTGTTCAACGTCGCGCAGGTCGATGGCTTCGAGCTTCCCGCAATCGAACCTTCGATTGATCGCATCGATCCGTGCGTTGCTGCCGAAGCGTTCATCGCATCCACGGGTGCAAACATCACCGTTGCCGGTGAACGTGCATTCTACAATCGCAGCTCCGACAGTATCACGATGCCGGATCGCCATCGCTTCGTTGGCACGAAGACGAGCACCGCAACCGAAGGCTGGTATTCCACCTTACTTCACGAGCTGACGCATTGGTCAGGCGCAGAACAGCGTTGCGCACGCACCTTCGGTGAACGCTTTGGCGATGATGCTTACGCGATGGAAGAAATGGTTGCCGAGCTTGGCGCTGCATTCCTGTGTGGTGATCTTGGCATCACGGCAGAACCACGCGCCGATCATGCCGACTATATCGGCCATTGGCTACGCATTCTGAAAGGCGACCGCAAAGCAATCTTCACTGCGGCGAGTGCTGCGAACAAGGCAGCCGAATACCTCAAGAGCATCGCTCAAATCGAACATCGAGAGGCGGCTTAGGCCGCCTTTCAATTTCAAAACCGTTCTAACGTGGGGCCGCTTGTCGGCCCTTTTCATTGTCTGCCTCGCGTCTGTGATCATCCGTTGATGATGACGGGAATGTTGGCAGGGCCGGTGCATCGTCAACGGCTTGCCCGATCCATTCGCTGCGCTCCCGTGTTGGCCGTTTCCCCCTTCGTTCCTTGGGGTGACGCCGCCCCTTCGAACCCTGCCGTTTGCCTCCCCGTCCACCGGACGAACCCAAACGCCAAAGGAGGCAGGCATGAAAACCGACTACGCAATCATTCACAAAAACTGGAACGGCATCGAAATCGAAATTCGCTGGATCGCTGATTACGTCTCATTCGACGACGGACAATCAATGGCGCATCTTGAGGTCGAAAGCGTGAAGCCAAAACACGCGCCGCTACCGATCACCGAAACCGGCTATCGCTCGCACTTCATCAATCGCATCAATGTTGATCACATGGGCGGCCCTGAGGCCTACGTCGAAGCGTGGATCGATGAGATGTCACGCACCCACGCATGGCGCGAAACCGCATCCGCATCACGCCAACTCGCGCTCTTTTGAGCGCGAGTATCATTCTCGACAGAATGCGGGGCTTACGCCCCTTTCTTTTTGCTCATTTATGAGTGAGCACTTTCCAAACGTCTGCGCATTTATATATGCGCAAAATAGATTGCTCTGCTCACATATATGTGTCATATTGAATGAGAAGGATATGACACGATGAGTCCCGACCAAACCATTTTGGCTCGCAAAAGCCTTGATCGACGGCTCGCGCCCTTGCGGGGCGAGCCCCTGATCGCGCCCCCGAGCGGCTGGATCAAGGCCATTCGTGAAGCCTTGGGCATGACCACTCGCCAGCTTGCTGCCCGTATGGGCGCAGCGCGCTCGCGCGTGACTGCCATCGAAAAGGCCGAAGTGACCGGATCAACGACGATCAAAACACTTCGCGAAGCTGCGGAGGCGATGAACTGCACGTTGGTTTACGCCATCGTGCCTACCAGCACGCTCGACGACATTCTTCGCGATCAGGCGGCGAAGAAGGCCGACGTTGAACTCGCGCGCCATCATCACACCATGCGCCTTGAAAATCAGGCGATGGATAAACGGGACCTTGCCGCCGAGCGCGAGCGGCTTGTCGCCGACATGCTCGCCGGTTCACTTCGCCGCGTATGGGATGACGAATGAGCGATCCGTTGTTCGATGAAGATGACGAAGCGAACACGCCTCTCGAAGCCGAGGAGCGTGAGCAGCTCATTCCATCCTACATCACGCTTCGCCGCGAGTTGAACGAAGCCGAGCAGATCAACATTGCCGATGCAGCGAAATGGCTCGCATCGCGCAAGCGCGACGTGCTCGATGAAAAATTTCTGCGCAATCTGCACACGCGCATGTTTGGCAAAGTGTGGAAGTGGGCGGGCGACTATCGCAAAACACCGCGCAATATCGGCGTCGAGGCATGGCGCATTCCGATGGACGTTGCGCAGGCCATCGACGATGCAAAATTTTGGGTCGCGAACGAAACATATTCGCCCGATGAGATCGCCGTTCGCTTCTCGCATCGCTTGGTTGCGATCCATCCTTTCCCCAATGGCAATGGGCGTTTCTCGCGCATGGTCGGCGACTTGCTCGCCCAACAATTAGGTCAGCCGCGCTTTTCGTGGGGCAGTGCTAATCTCGTTGATCCGAACGAAACCCGCCAAGCATATGTGGCGGCATTGCGCGCGGCAGATGCGCATGACTTCGACGCTTTGATTGCCTTTGCGCGGAGCTAATGCAGATGCGTGAGCGCGCGTCACCGAATTGATGCGTTCGATCATAGCGCGCGCAGTTTGATGCGTCAGATCATGTTCTCCTAAAATTGCCACCGAGCAGCGGACATTCCCACCGGCATTCATTCATGGGTTTTTGACCAGCCGCGTCTCGGATCAAGGCCGCTCGCTTCCGCACTTCGTTTGTGCAGCTCCGCGCGCATGTTCGCTGCGCTCAGCCTTTGATCCTCGCCTCCAACGTCAGGTCACGAGTCTCCCCATGAAGCCGAGGGAATTGTCCTTCGGTGGAAACCAAGGAGAACTGAAATGTCTGACACAAACTCAAACCGCCCGAGCCACCGCTTGTTCAACGTAACCGGTGACGGCGATAACGCCCGCTGGACTGACATCGGCGTTGCATGGGCAACCAAGGACGGCAAAGGTTTCACGCTCGCGCTCAATGCGATCCCTGTGAATGGCCGGATCGTCATGCGGATCAACGAGGAAAAGCCAGCAAAGAAGGGGAGCTAACGCTCCCCTTCGGGGCTTCGTGAGCCAGCGTCGCTATGGCGCTGGACCACGGTGGCCAAGTTCTTGCGCGATCATCGCGAGAAGCGATTGCGCCGATGCGATTGCCGCGTTGCTCGCCGTGATGGCGCGCGATGCATCTTGGAACAAGGCCGCGAGTTGTGCGGTGGATTTGGTCGCAAGATCGTTGCGGTTGAGATTGACGTTCATGACATCCTCCATTTCGTTTGCGCCGCCCACCATGGGCCGCGTTGGAGGACGTGCATCCGCACATCGATTGCCGATGCATCACCTGTGATCGCAACGAATGTGGAGAAGGCTAGGGAACACAATCCCGCCTTGCATCATGTTCAACCGAGTGCGGATAGGTTCGATCAATCAGCGGATCATGTGGCGGTGTAGAATTGGTGGAAGGCGAACGGCAACGAACCGCGACGGATCATCCCAAATCCAAACCGCGATCACGTGGCTTTGGAGCAAGTGAGCGTGCATCACGCGTGCGACCATTGCGGTCGCGTTCGGCTTCGCCCTCGCGCATCTGCCGGAACTTGGCAGCATCACGATACAGACCGAGAATGCGTTCAGCTTCTTTGCGTCGATTCTCTTTGATCAATTCTTGAAGGGCTTGGCGATCCTTGTGCTGCGCATGGATCAGAGCGTGCCGCTCATGGCTATCGCGCTCGCGCGCAAATTTGGATTCCATCTCATTCTGCTTGCGGGTTTTGAAATATTTCCCCGTCAGGAAATCCCATGCACCGGCAATGCCCTTTCGCAGACGTGATGAGCGAATGCGTTGCTCTTCGTTCCAACGTGCGGTGATGGATTTATCGAAGGCTTGGCGTTCAGCTTGATGCTGAACCTTGAGCGCTTCGCGCTTGGCTACCAATGGTTGCATATTGTGGTGAGCGATACGTTTGGCTTCCCCAATGTAGCGGGAGAGGCGCGGAGCGATTTGCTCAGCAATAGTCTGTCTGGTTTCCGCGACTGATGGCAAGACAGCGGGATCACCGAGGCGTGAGAGCACAGCCGATTTTTTGTCAGGTATGACGCGCGTGATTGAGTGGACATCGCCGTCAATCGTGACGGCGACGAAGCTGCGCTTGTCACCACGCGCAAGGTGGAGGCCGCGCTCTTCGAGCGCCGCCGCGAAACTTTTCACATTGTCCGATTGCTTCCAGCTATCGATGATAGCGGCGCGCAGTTCGCGCGGATCAAGACCTGCGCGCTTGGCTTGCTGCCATTCGTCCAATGAGAAATTACGCGCATCGCGCAGTTTGGGATTGGCGAAGCCCTTCGGCATCGCCCAGCCATTTTCAAGATAGACTTCCTTCGCCAAGGCTTGCAGCTTGGTTTTGAAGAAGGGCATATCAATAGCCGTCATGGTCTCAGCGTTGATGCGCGACCAGACGGCGTGACAATGGCGACGACCTTCCTTTTCATGGAATACGATGACGCGCGGCTGCCCCGTCAAACCCAACCGCTCTTCAATGTCGCCGATCACCTTCTCGAATGTCTCGACCCGCACAGATTCGTGCGCAGGCGGACTGAGCGACATTGAAAACAGATAACGCTGGCACTTCGTCCCGCGCGCCGCCGCATAGGCTTCGTTCATCGCGCCCATCACGTTGTCGGAGATGAACCCCGACACTTCGTGAATCTCGACATGTTCATTCTCTTCGGTCTTTAGCAGATGCGCTCCGAGCTGACGACCACCGCTGCGCTTGGAGGCTTTGAAGATCATAGTCGCGCATCCAGATCGAGAGCTTCGATCAAAAGCTGCCTCATTCGCGTGACTTCATGCACCGCTGTCATCAGCGCCTCTTCGGTTTCGGGCGTGACCGGAAGGCTCCCCGAATTTGCGGCCTTAGCGAGCTGGTTCACATTGTTCGCCAGTCGCGATTGACCGAGCATCGCCAAAAGCTGCGCAAGTGCGCGATGATCCTTTACCGGAAACTTGCCGCGACGACGCGGCGCGATCCAGTTGGGATCAAGTAAGCGCGAACGGATATAGCCGCCGAGAGACATTCCGGCAGCATCATGTTCGATCTTGGCGCGTTCCTCGAAAGTCAGGCGCAGCGAGAAGGGAGGTGGACGGCGATCATCCATGACCTGCCTCCACAGAATCGTCGTTCGGCACTCTGACCTTCGGGCTGCGATCAGTCGGACGCGGCGGACGCCGCACCGAAAGATCGACGCCGATGACATTGTCAGACGCTGACTCTTCGAGCTGTGACTCTAGGGATTTGACCGTGCCATGAGGCGCATTGCCATTGGCCGGAGCAATATCGGAAGCGATTGACGTATGGCTGAGAGCGTGGTTCCACTCCGCCAACACCTTGAAGAGAAGTTTCGAATCTTCTCCTCCAAGGTGCACCATTTTCCCAGACTGCTTTTGAACGCGCCCGTCCGACCGGTTGAGGCCGGCGGACTTCTGCGGATTTACGTCCATTTGCGTAGTTTTATTGCTCTTCTCGTGGCAAGTTGATCCGGTTTGGCAACTTTGCCGTAATTATTGCGTCATTTCGCTGATTTAAAACTTGATCCGATGATTCAACTGTGATTCTTAGGATGCATGAGGGTGAATCATCGCGAACCGAAGCTTGCCAATGAAAGCCTGACCCAGGCCATCGCGCTCGGCTGCCTTCTGGTGATGGGTGGTTTGGCACTCTTCGGGCCGAGCGGCCTGATGGCGTGGAGCGAAAACAATCGCCTGCTGACCGAACGCCAGAAGGAAGTTCAGCAGCTCCAGTTCCAGCATCAGGAACTCACCAACCGCGTTGCCTTGCTTGATCCCAAGCACGTCGATCCCGACATGGCTGGCGAATTGCTGCGCAGCAATCTCAACGTCGTTCATCCCGACGAGATGGTCATGCTGCTCGACTGAGCGGCATAAATCCTCAGCACCAGCGATGATAAAATACGTATGGGAGTGTTTCCCTTACGGAAGCTTGCCCCTATAGGCTGCGGCATCGTTCCATTCCCCAGGGGACCAAAAGTCTTGGCTAAACCCGCCACAACCCGCAAAACTGCCGCAAAACCGGCAACCAGCGACGAGAACTTCGCGCTCCGCAGCCTGCAGGACGCCTACGAAGCCACGCCGCGCTATGACGCCAGCGACGAGGAACTGCTGAAGCTCTACGAGCAGATGGTGCTGATCCGCCGGTTCGAGGAAAAGGCCGGCCAGCTCTATGGCCTCGGCCTGATCGGCGGCTTCTGCCACCTCTACATCGGTCAGGAGGCCGTGGCCGTCGGCTTGCAGTCGGCGCTGGTCGCCGGGCAGGACAGCGTGATCACCGGTTACCGCGATCACGGCCACATGCTGGCCTACGGGATCGATCCCAAGCTGATCATGGCCGAACTGACCGGCCGTGCTGCCGGCATTTCGCGCGGCAAGGGCGGGTCGATGCACATGTTCTCGACCGAGCATAAGTTCTACGGCGGGCACGGCATCGTCGGCGCGCAGGTGCCGCTGGGTGCGGGCCTTGCCTTTGGCCACAAGTATTCCGAAGACGGCGGCCTGTGCATGGCCTACTTCGGTGACGGCGCCTCGAACCAGGGCCAGGTCTACGAAGCCTTCAACATGGCTGCGCTGTGGAACCTGCCGGTGATCTTCGTGGTCGAAAACAACGGCTATGCCATGGGCACCGCGGTCAAGCGCGGTTCGGCCGAAACCCAGTTCTATCGTCGCGGCACCGCGTTCCGCATCCCCGGGATGCATGTCAACGGCATGGACGTGCTCGAAGTGCGCGCCGCTGCCGAAGTCGCCGTCAAGCACGTGCGCGAAGGCAATGGCCCGGTGCTGATGGAACTCCAGACCTATCGCTATCGTGGCCACTCGATGTCGGACCCTGCCAAGTATCGCAGCCGCGAGGAAGTGCAGGAAATGCGCGAGAAGCACGATCCGATCGACGCCGCCAAGGCCGAACTGGCCCGCCGCGGTGTGAGCGAGGATCGCATCAAGGAAATCGACAAGCAAATTCGCAGCATCGTAAACGAGTCTGCTGATTTTGCGGAAAATTCGCCGGAGCCCAATATGCCCGAACTCTACACCGACATCCTGGTGGAGAGCTACTGATGAGCATCGAACTCAAGATGCCCGCGCTTTCCCCAACCATGGAGGAAGGCACGCTGGCCAAGTGGCTCGTCAAGGAAGGTGATGAGGTCAAGTCGGGGGATATCCTCGCCGAGATCGAAACCGACAAGGCGACGATGGAATTCGAAGCCGTCGATGAAGGCGTGATTGGCCAGATCCTTGTTGCCGAAGGCACCGAAGGCGTGAAGGTCGGCACCGTCATCGCGGTAATCGCGGGTGAGGGCGATGCCGCTCCCGCACCGGTGGCCGCAGCGCCTGTTGCCGCACCGGCCGAAGCCGCTGCACCGGTTGCCGCGGCTCGCCCCGTTGCCGCCCCGCGCGCCGCCGATCCCGCAGTGCCCGCGGGCACCAACATGAAGACTTCGACCGTTCGCGAAGCCCTGCGCGATGCGATGGCCGAAGAAATGCGCCGCGATGGCCGTGTCTTCGTGATGGGCGAGGAAGTCGCCGAATATCAGGGCGCCTACAAGGTGACCCAGGGTTTGCTCGAAGAGTTCGGTCCCAAGCGCGTCATCGACACCCCGATCACCGAATACGGCTTTGCCGGGATCGGCACCGGGGCGGCGATGGGCGGGCTGCGTCCGGTGGTCGAATTCATGACCTTCAACTTCGCGATGCAGGCGATCGACCACATCATCAACTCGGCCGCGAAGACCAACTACATGTCGGGCGGCCAGATGCGTTGCCCGATCGTGTTCCGCGGCCCCAACGGCGCGGCCAGCCGCGTCGGCGCGCAGCACAGCCAGAACTATGCCCCGTGGTACGCCAACGTCCCGGGCCTGGTGGTGATCGCGCCCTATGACGCGTCGGACGCCAAGGGCCTGCTCAAGGCGGCGATCCGCAGCGAAGACCCGGTGGTCTTCCTTGAAAACGAACTGGTCTATGGCCGCAGCTTCGAGCTGCCGGAACTGGACGACCACGTCCTGCCGATCGGCAAGGCCAGGATCATGCGCGAAGGCCGCGATGTGACCATCGTGTCCTATTCGATCGGCGTCGGCTTTGCGCTGGAAGCCGCCGAAGTGCTGGCCGGGGAAGGGATCGAGGCCGAAGTGCTCGACCTGCGCACCCTGCGTCCGCTCGACCGCGAAGCCGTGCTGACCTCGCTCGCCAAGACCAATCGTCTGGTCATTGCCGAAGAAGGCTGGCCGACCTGCTCGATCGCGTCCGAAGTGATGGCGATCTGCATGGAAGATGGTTTCGACCATCTCGATGCGCCGGTCCTGCGCGTGTGCGACGAAGACGTGCCGCTGCCCTATGCCGCCAACCTTGAAAAGGCCGCGATCATCGATGCCGCGCGCATCGTCGAGGCGGTCCGCAAGGTCTGCTACCGCTAAGCGATCGTGCCGGCCGATGACACGTTCATCGGCCCGCTGAACGTCCCGCAATCCTGGACCTCGTCCGGGCTTGCGGCGTTGCGCTGGTAGATCTGGGTCAGGTCACGGCTGTCGCGCACGTTGAACGAAGCGATCGCGTGGATGTCGAGGCTGGGCAGGAACTTGGCCGAAACAAGCGGCTGATAGGTATAGGCGATCTCAACGAAGATCACCGCGTCGTCCTTTTGCGCTACCACTTCCTCGCCCGGCGGCCCCATGCCCGGGATCACGGTGGCCAGCCCGTCGCCTTGTTCGCCATAGGACGAGGTCACGTTGCGCGCGCCGCGGCACCGCTGCCAATGGATAAACTGCCGCCCGCTGGCGGGATCGACTTCGAGGCTGGAAACGATCACGCGGCCGTTGTCAAACAGCCGCACCCCGTTGCCGCCTTGGACCTGCGCCCCAAAGAACAGGTCGTTGATGTCGCTCTCGTAGATCTTGCGCTGTTGCAGGGTCGACGTGTCGCCTACGCGCGAGGCATTGTCGGCGATATGCACCGCCAACTGGCCGATCTTCATGTTGACCAGCGCATAGTTGGCCTCTTCCGCGCCCCACAGCCCGGCAGTGAGCAGAAACGGCGCACCCAGCGCGAACTCGGTCATCGCTACGCCCGAGCGGCTGGCGCGCAGACGGCGCAAGATCGCGGCAAGGCTCATGCGCAATTCCCTGTCGCTACGGCGGGCGTATTCTGGATATTGAAGGGCTGGTTGCGCAGCACCGTCACCGCGGTCAGCGCCAGGTGATCGGACTGCCCGGGGATCAGCCGCGCCACCGGGAAGGCGCGGGGATAGTCCACTGTCACCGTGTAGAGCACCGCATCGCGTGCGCCGCCGAACCCGTCCGACCCGGCATCGGCATCCCAGGTGCCGTTGGCATTGGCATCCTCGAACGGCTCGCCGGCATCGCAGGTGCCGTTGGCGTTGATGTCGGTAAAGTCTTCGGGCCGGGCAACGTCGGAGAAGCTCGCATAGGCCCTGCGGTTGAACCCCAGCGTGGCATTCGGCACCACCGCGTGGACCGCGCGGGTCACCACCGCATCGATCCCGGCCTGCTTGTCGGACGCGCCTTGCAGCGTCGAAAGCCGCGCCGCGTTCTGGATCGCGCCCTGCAGCATCTGGGCGGTGTACATGTTGTAGCCCAGATCGAAGAGCCCCAGCAGGGTGAGCAGCAGCACCGGCAGGACCAGCGCGAATTCCACGATGGTCGCGCCGCTGGAATCGCGAACCAGGGCCGCAGCCTGCCGGGGGATCACCGCGTCACCCGCAGATCGCCGAGCTGCGCCGAAATCCGCGAGAACACATCGTAAAGTTCGCTCGCGTCCTTGGCCTCGAAATAGTGGCCGGCCCCAGCGCACTGCGTCATCACCGGGTTGAGCTTGGTGCCAAAGCCGATGATCCAGACGGTGATGTTGCGCTTCTTGACCTCGTCACAGGCCACGCCAAACCGCTTTTCGACCACCTGGGTCAGCGTTTCGGGCGAACTTTGCGACCAGCGCCGCTGATCGAGCGGCTCGATCCCGTAGGTGCCGTAGGACAGATCGAGCGGCGCGGTTTCGCCGTCCGTCAGGAAGATCAGGTGGCGATTGGTGGGCTTGCCGTCGATGTCGGCATTCTCGCTTGCGAACAGCCCGGTCGGCGACAGCATGCGTCCGCCCCAGATCATTCCGATGTCGTGATAGGTGCTGCCCTGGGCAAACAGGCTGTCGGCATAGGTTGAAACCTGTGTGCTATCCATTTCCTTGAGCTTCTGGGCCTGGGCGGGGCAGGCCGACAGGCCGGCCCAATGGGCCATCAGGTAATCGTTGGAGGTCACGACCGATTTGGTGTTGAACGTGCCGGTGCCATTCCACCAGATTTCCGGCTCCCACGAAATCTCGTTGAGCATCGGGCGCCACTGGGTGTCGGGGTTGGACCGGTCGGGAACCAGATCGAGATCGAGATCGAGCGCGCGCGACAGATCGACATCGGAATAGTCGTCGATCTCATAGGTCGAGCGTTCTTCCATGCAGCCCCGGAACCACGCGGTCATGTTGGTGGGGGTGGGCGAGGGGTTGCCATACATCGGCACTTCCAGCGAACCGCCCTTGAGCGGGCTGTCGCCATTCGCGCCCTTGAGGAAACGCACATCCTCGCTGACCGGCTCGTACTTCCACTTGTAGATCTCGCGGCTGGCGGTGCCGGTCTTCACATAGTCGTAGCTGAAGCGGAAATGATCGTAGTGGGTGCCGGTAATCGTCACCATGCTCCCGTCCGAGCTGGTGTTGCAGCCGTAATTGTCGCCGGTGACTTCATAGACCGCATGGAGCGAACCATCGGCCGCCTGCGAATAGGACACGGTCAGCCAGGCAACGGTGCTGGCCGGGCAAGCGGTTCCCGTGGTGGTCGCAATCGCGCTGACCGAGCCGCTGAGATAGCCATAGGTGGTGTTGAAGACGTCGTACGTCTCCCACTTGCCGGTCTCTTTCGAGATGCGGCCGTGGTAATCCCACTTGTCGACCACCCAGTCGGACTTGAGCAGGTAGCCCACGTTGACGTTGGTGGAATAGGGCAGGAACCCATAGCGGATGCGGGTGCCCGGGCTCTTGCTCTTTTCCAGCTGGTTGTGGAACGATTTCACCACCGAACGCAGCACATCGATCTTGGGCTGGGTGTCGCCCGGATTGGCCCAGGCCATCGACCCGGTGGTATCGAGCACGAACATCACATCGGTGTTCGAAAAGTTGAGCCGGGCCTGGCATTCGACCTCGATCGGCACTTCCTGATACCCGAACAGCGCCATGATCGTGGTTGGCACATCAACCGTTGCCGTGCCGCTGATCGAATAGTCGTTGGCAACCGACATCGCGAAGGCCCGATCGCGCGAGCCGTAGCTGCCGTTGCGGAAGTTGAGATTGAAGAACCGCTTGCCGATCGCTTCGGCGTCGGCGGGCAATGTCCCGCTCGCCGCCGTGCCTGCGCCCAGCTTCTTGCGCGCGGCCAGCACGCCCGCATCGCAGGCTTGCTGCAAGCGCGCCTGCGAGAGGTAGCTGCGCCCCATGTCGATCCCGCCGCCGACCAGCGCCAGCAGCGGAAACAGTGCCGCCGCGATCATCGCCAGCGTATTGCCTGCACGATCGCGCAGCAGGCGCGCGATGACGCCTTTGATCGCAGTGCTGAAATGGCGGCTGAAGCTGGACATGGGTGCGTGGGAATCCGCGTTGAAACCTTGCCGCCATAGCGGGCAGCTCTCACGCTATCGCCAATGGACATGGTTAACGCGGCGCTAACGGCCCACCTGTTTGCGCGGCAGCGGTTGATCTGCGAGGGCGGCGCGTTAAGGCTGATCGGCAATGGACCTTGCCCTGCTTCTTGCCGATCTCCCGCCCGAACAACGCCTCGCGCTGGCCTATGCGCCGCGCTCGGCGCGGCCCGCCTTTGCCGGGATGTTGGCGCTCGACACCCGGCTCGCCCGGATCATCCGCGCCAGCCGCGAACCGATGCTTGCGCAGCTGCGCCTGGCCTGGTGGCGCGAACAACTGGAAAGCACCGCTCCCGCGCCGGCCGGCGAGCCCTTGCTCGAACTGCTGAGCATCTGGGGTGAACACCGCGCCGGACTTGTCGCGCTGGTCGACGGCTGGGAGGCGCTACTTGGCGATGCCCCGCTGGAAGCCAGCAGATTGAGCGCCTTTGCCGCCGGGCGCGGAGCGGCCGCCTCTGCGCTCTCGCAAAGCCTCGGGCTGCGTAAGGCGGCGGAAGAGGCAGAACGCGCTGCGCACAATTGGACCTTGGCCGATCTGGCCGCTCGCTTGTCGCATCCTGAAGAAGTGCAGAACGCCCGTGATCTGCTTGCCGAGGCCCAGTGGCGCCGCCCTCGCTTGCCCCCCGCGCTGCGCCCGCTGGCCGTGCTTCACGCGCTGGCGGCGGGGAGCCGGGGGCAGGGCGACCTGCTGCAAGGCCCGCGCAGCCTCGCCACCGTACTGAGGGTTGGCTTGTTCGGAATCTAGGCTATTCTACCTATTCATTCAGTGGGATAGGCAGATGAACCGCATCATTCTGGGCGCTGTCGGCGCGCTGCTGCTTGCCTCTGCGGGGCTGTTCTGGTGGCAGGGCCGCGCCGCGACCGAGGCCGCCGCGCCGCCGCCGCCCGCTGGAACGGTAACCGAACCGCCCGCCGATCCCGAGGACATCCCGACCGAGGATGGCGATGGCTTGCTCGGCGGTGCCTTGCCGCAAGCCGATGAGGCCACGCGCGAGGAGCGGCGCTTCAACCGGCTTGACCGCAATCGCGATAATCTGGTCAGTCGCAATGAGGCGCTGGCCCCGCGCGTCGCCGCGTTCCGCAAGCTCGACGCCGATCACAACAACCTGCTGAGCTTCGAGGAATGGGCCGTCGCCACCTCAAACAAGTTCAAGGCCGCTGATGCCAACGGGGACAGCCAGCTCACCCGCGGTGAATTTGCAACGACCAAACCCAAGCCGGTAAAGCGCCCGGCCTGCAAGTGCTAGGCTGAGGCGAGCCACTGCGCGAGATCGACCTTGGCGCGCGCGGTATAGGCTTCCTTGCGCTGCTTCTTCTTGATCTCTGCCGGCGGCGGCGGGAACAGCCCGAAGTTGACGTTCATCGGCTGATAGCTCTCCGCATCGGCGTCACCCGTGATGTGCGAAAGCAGCGCGCCAAGCGCCGTGGTGCGGGGCGGGGCGTTCCACTCGCTCCCGGCGAGCTGGGCGGCGGTCATCAAGCCTGCCAGCAGGCCCACGGCCGAGCTTTCGACATAGCCTTCGCAACCGGTGATCTGCCCGGCAAAGCGGATGTGCGGCGCGCTCTTGAGGCGTAGCTGCCGGTCGAGCAGTTCGGGCGAATTGAGGAAGGTGTTGCGATGCAGCCCGCCAAGCCGGGCAAACTCGGCATTTTCGAGCCCCGGGATCGTGCGGAACAGGCGCACCTGTTCGGCGTGCTTCAGCTTGGTCTGAAAGCCGACCATGTTCCACAGCGTGCCGAGCTTGTTGTCCTGGCGCAGCTGGACGACGGCATAGGGCCAGCGCCCATTGGGAAATTCAGGGGTCGCCTCGTGCGGGTTATCGAGCCCAACCGGCTTCATCGGGCCAAATCGCAAGGTATCCTCGCCGCGTTCAGCCATGACTTCGATCGGCATGCAGCCGTCGAAATAGGGGGTGTTGGCCTCCCATTCGCGAAACTCGGTCTTTTCCCCGGCGATCAGCGCGGCGTGGAAGGCGCGGTACTGCTCGCGGGTCATCGGGCAGTTGATATAATCCTTGGTCCCGCCGCCAAGCTTTGACGGCTTGTCCCAGCGCGAGGCCATCCAGCACACGTCCATATCGATGCTGTCGCGGTAAACCACCGGCGCAATTGCGTCGAAGAACGCGAGGCTCTGCGCGCCGGTGGCCGCACCGATGCTGTCAGCCAGCGCGGCAGCGGTGAGCGGGCCGGTGGCAACGATCGTCAGCCCAGCAGGGGGCAGGCTATCCACGCGTTCGCGCACGATGGTGAGATTGGGCATCGCGGCGAGGCGAGCTTCAACCTCGGCCGAAAACACCTCGCGATCGACCGCAAGGGCCGAGCCGGCTGGAACCTGCGCAGTTACCGCCGCGCCCATCACCAGCGAATCGAGCTGGCGCATCTCGTAGTGCAGCAGGCCGACGGCGTTCTTGTCATCATCGTCCGAGCGGAACGAGTTCGAACACACCAGTTCGGCCAGCCCCGTGCTCTGGTGCGCCGGCGTGGTATCGCCGCTGCCGCGCATTTCCGACAGGCGCACGGAATAGCCCCGACGGGCCAGTTGCCAGGCGGCTTCGCTCCCCGCGAGGCCGCCGCCGATGATGTGAACGTCATGGGACATGCCGCGCCTCTACCCTTGCGTGGATAAATTTCCAACGCCAAGCTCTGCAAGAGGGGGGATTACCGATGCCAAAGCGCGCACTGATCGAAAAACGCCCGTGGCTGGTGGCCAGTCTGGTTGCCGGGATCGGGTTCTGGATCCTCAAGGATACGCACCTGCCGGGGCTCTACCAGATGGCGCTGAAAGGGGCGGGGGTGGCCCTGCTCGCCGTCTATGCACTCGCGCGGCACAAGGGCGCGGATTCGCGCCAGATCGCGCTGGTGATGGGCTTTGGCGCGCTGGGGGACGTGTTGATCGAACTCTCGCTCAATGCCGGAGCGATTACCTTCCTGATCGGCCACCTCATCGCCATCCAGCTATACCTCAGCCACCGGCGCGCGCTCACATCGCCCAGCCAGCGACTGGCGGGGCTGGCGCTGATGGTGCTGATCCCGATCGTCGCCTTTCTGCTCCCCGCTGATCGCGCGGCCGCGCCCGGAATCGCGCTCTATGCGCTGGGGCTGGGGACCATGACCGCTGCGGCCTGGGCCAGCAGCTTCCCGCGGTACCGGGTGGGGCTGGGGGCCGTGATGTTTGCGGTGTCGGACCTGCTGATCTTCGCGCGGCTTGGCCCGCTAGCGCAGAGCGCGCTGCCCGGCCTGCTGATCTGGCCGCTGTACTATTTTGGGCAGTTCCTGATCTGCACCGGGGTGATCGGCGAACTGCGTGCTCGCAGCGCCTGATCCGTCGCCCACGAAAAAAGCCGGGCGTGCTGCTGCACCCCCGGCCTTTTCAATGTAGCAGCCGTGACGATCAGGCTTCGCTCGAACCTTCCGCTGCCGGTTCGGCGGTGTCGGCGGCTTCGACGCCTTCAACTGCGGCTTCGTCCTCGTCGCCTTCGGTTTCGGCCAGACGCACCGCGCTGACCACGTGTTCCTGATCGGCCACGTTGAACAGGCGCACGCCCGCGCTGCCGCGCCCGATCACCCGCAGGCTGCCCAGCGGCAGGCGGATCAGCTTGGCCTGATCGGTCACCATCATCAGCTGGTCGGCCTGGATCGCCGGGAAGCTCGCCACCACCGGCCCGTTGCGGGCGATGTTGTCGATGTTGGTGATGCCCTGGCCGCCGCGGCCGGTGCGGCGATATTCGTAGGCCGAGGACAGCTTGCCATAGCCATTGGCGCAGACCGTGAGGATGAACTGTTCGCGTTCGGCCAATTCGGCGAAGCGGTCGGCCGGAATTGGCGGCTCGCCGTCCTTTTCGCCCTTCCACGGCGCGAACTTCATGTAGTCCTCGCGCTCTTCCGAGCTGGTGCCAACGCGGTGGAGGATCGACAGCGAGATCACCTCGTCATCGCCCTTGAGCGTCATGCCGCGCACGCCGGTCGAGGTGCGGCTGGTGAATTCGCGCACTTCGTCACCGGCAAAGCGGATTGCCTTGCCCGCGCGGGTGGCGAGCAGCACGTCGTCGCTGGCTTCGAGCAGGGCCACGCCAATCAGGCGATCTTCGCTGCCTTCGTCAAAGCGCATCGCGAACTTGCCGTTCGAGGGGATGTTGGCGAAGGCATCCATCGCGTTGCGGCGCACGTTGCCCTTGGCCGTCGCAAAGACGACCGAGAGCTTGCCCCATTCGGCCTCGTCCTCAGGCAGCGGCAGCACGGTCTGGATCGTTTCATCCTTGTCGAGCGCCGGCAGCAGGTTGACGATCGGGCGGCCGCGCGTGGCCGGACCACCTTCTGGCAGCTTCCAGACCTTGAGACGATAGACCTTGCCCGCGGTCGAGAAGAACAGCACCGGATTGTGGGTGCTGGTGACGAACATCGTCGTCACCACATCCTCGTCCTTGGTCGCCATGCCGGCGCGGCCCTTGCCGCCACGGTTCTGCGCCCGGAAGGTCGAAAGCGGGGTGCGCTTGATGTAGCCGTCCATCGTCACCGTCACGACCATGTCGTCACGCTCAATCAGGTCTTCATCGTCGATCCCGTCAGCCGCCGCGGTCATTTCCGACAGGCGCGGGGTGGCATAGGTGTCGCGGATCTGGGTCAGCTCTTCGCGCATCACGCCGTAGAGCTTCACGCGATCCGCCAGGATCGAGAGGTATTCGGCGATCGCGGCGGCGAGTTCCTTCAGCTCGTCACCGATTTCGTCGCGGCCCAGTGCGGTCAGGCGGTGCAGGCGCAGGTCGAGGATCGCCTTCACCTGGGCTTCGGACAGGCGGTAAGTGCCGCCGTCCTGTTCGGCGTTGGGCTCGATCGCCTCGACCAGACGGATGTACTGGGCGATGTCGCCGATCGGCCATTCGCGGCGCAGCAGCGCCTCGCGCGCAGCGGCCGGGTTCGGCGCGCCGCGAATGATCTTGACCACTTCATCAAGGTTGGTGACCGCGATCACCAGACCAAGCAGGATATGGGCCCGGTCGCGCGCCTTGTTCAGTTCGAACTTGGTGCGGCGGGTGATCACTTCCTCGCGGAAGCCGATGAACGCCGAGATGATGTCGCGCAGCGCCATCGTTTCGGGGCGGCCGCCACGGATCGCCAGCATGTTGGCAGCAAAGTTCGACTGCGCCAGGGTGTTGCGCCACAGCTGGTTAAGCACGACTTCCGGGGTGGCATCGCGCTTGAGGTCGATGACCACGCGCATACCCAGACGGCTCGATTCATCGCGGATGTCCGAGATGCCCTCGATCCGCTTGTCCTTGGCGGCTTCGGCGATCTTTTCGACAAGGTTCGACTTGCCGACCTGATAGGGGATCGAGGTGAGGACGATCGACCGTCGATCGCCGCGGCCTTCCTCGATCTCGTGGCGGCAGCGCATGATGACCGAGCCGCGCCCGGTCAGATAAGCCGAACGGGCGCCGGCCGAACCAAGGATCAGCGGGGCAGTGGGGAAATCCGGTCCCGGGATGTACTGGATTAGCTCTTCCGAGGTGATCGCCGGGTTGTCCATGTAGGCCAGGCAGCCGTCGATCACTTCGCCGAGGTTGTGCGGCGGAATGTTGGTCGCCATGCCGACCGCGATGCCGCCCGCGCCGTTGACCAGCAGGTTGGGGAAGCGCGCCGGCAGGACGGTCGGCTCCTGGCGCGAACCGTCGTAGTTGTCGGTAAAGTCGACCGTATCCTTGTCGAGATCGTCGAGCAGCGAATTGGCGACGCGGGCCAGACGCGCTTCGGTGTAGCGCATCGAGGCCGGCGGATCCGGGTCCATCGAGCCGAAGTTGCCCTGACCATCGATCAGCGGCAGGCGCATCGACCAGTCCTGGGTCATGCGGGCCAGCGCGTCATAGATCGCGGCGTCGCCGTGCGGGTGATAGTTGCCCATCACGTCGCCGACGATCTTGGCGCTCTTGCGGTAGGGGCGACCCGCAACGAAGCCGCCTTCCTGGCTGGCGAAGAGAATGCGGCGGTGCACCGGCTTCAGACCATCGCGCACGTCAGGCAGCGCACGGGACACGATCACGCTCATCGCGTAATCGAGATAGCTGGTCTTCATTTCATCGACGATGTCGACGCGCTGGAATTCGTCCAGGGGACCAGTGGATTCGGAAAGTTCGGTGTCTTCGCTCACGCGCCTGTTTTCGTCTGTTGTTGACGGGACGTTCGGATCGATCGGCCCTAGGCCATAGGCAGCGCCATGGCCACCTTGGCAGCCCGAATCCCCGCTTTTTTCCACACTTGCGGCGCAGTTCCTGAACGGATGCGACGAGCCGCATTCAATCGCCGTTCAGTGGCCGGGCCCTAGCGCGCTCTCCTGTTGCCAAAAGGCCGAAATCCGGCCAATGGCGCTGGATTGGAAGGTTGCCCCGCACAACCGGGATCGTCTCGGGCATGGCGGACGCGAAGGAGAATGAAAACGATGGTTCGCAGCAAGCTTATTGCTCGTTCTGCCCTGGGCATGGCGCTCGCACTGAGCGTCGCCGCCGGCGCGCTGACTGCGCCCACCGCCGCGCTCGCCAAGGACAAGGCGCCCGCCGCGCCCAAGCTCGCCCCCAGCAAAGCGTTCATCCCGGCCTATCAGGCCGCTGCCGGTGCGCTTGAAAAGGCTTCGAAGAATCCGGACGTCGCTGCGGCCCGCACCGCGGTGACCGGCGCCGAAACCGCCTACCGCGCCGCGCAGGGCAAGGATGCCCGCGCCCAGGCCAAGACCCAGCTGGACGCTGCCCAGGCCGCGCTCGGCACTGCGATCGCCGCTGAAAAGGGCGCGATCGACCAGGCCTTCGCCGTCGCCACCGCGCCGGATGACAAGTATCTGGCCGGCCAGCTCGCGCTGAACCTCGGCAATGTCGGCATGGACAAGCAGATGCAGCGCCGCGGCCTGCAGGCGATGGTTGACAGCGGCAAGCTGCCCGCCACCGATCTCGGCAAGTTCAACTTCTACATCGGCGGCATCTCGTTCGACATGAAGGACTATGCCACGGCCCGCACCGCGCTCGCCGCTGCGCTCGCCGCCGGTTACACCGAAAACAACGTCGAAGGCCTGCTGGCCGACGCCTACATCGCTGACAACCAGCCCGCCGAAGGCCTGAAGATCATGCTCGCCTCAGCTGAAAAGACCGGCGCGGCGACTCCGGAAGACCTGCTGCGTCACGGCATCATCGTGGCCTACAAGACCAAGTCGTTCGACTATGCCAGCGGCTTTGCCGCGCGCCTTGCCGCGCTCTACCCGAGCCAGCAGAACTGGGCGCTCTCGATCGCCGTGCTGCGCGATCTGGGCAAGTATCAGTCGCAGGATCTGATCGATCTGATGCGCCTGATGGAACGCACCAAGAGCTTCTCGGAAGAGCGTGACTACGTCGAATACATTCAGGCCGCCGATCCGCGCCGCCTGCCGGGCGAAGTGCTCAAGGTCATCGGTGAAGGTCTGGCCGCCGGCAAGCTCAACGCTGCCGATCCGTTCGTGACCGATGCCAAGGCCAATGCCTCGGGCCGTATCGCGGCTGACAAGGCTTCGTTCGCTGGGCTTGAGCGCGATGCCCGCGCTGCTGCCGGCAATGCCGCTACCGCGATGGCCGCTGGCGACACCTTCCTCAGCTACGATCTGCCCGCCAAGGCGGCTGAAATGTATCTGATCGCGCTGGGCAAGCCGGGCGTTGACGCACCGCGCGTGCTGACCCGTCTGGGCATCGCCCAGGCCGACGCCGGCCAGCTTGCCGAAGCCCAGGCGACTTTCGCCAAGGTTGATGGCGCGCGCAAGCCGATCGCTCAGCTGTGGTCGGCCTATGCCGCGGGCAAGGCCGCCGGCAAGTAAGCCTGCAAGCTTTCGAAAACAGGGAAGGGCGGCCGGAAACGGTCGCCCTTTTTTGTGGGCCTATTCGACCGGGCTGAACTCGCCTTCGGCTTCGTCGAGCACGTGCAGCACGCCGTCCGAAATCGCGAAGAACGCGCCGGTCAGCCGCAGCTCGCCGCTGCGTTCCTTGCTGCGCACGCAAGGGAAGGTGCGCAGGTTGGCAAGGCTGACCCGGACGCCGGCTTCTTCCATCGCGCGCTCGGCGGTGCGGCCATGGGTGCCGTGGGCTTCGACCACCGGGCCGCGCGCATCATCAAGCAGGGCGATCCAATCGGCGATGAACCCGCCTTCACCGGGCAGGGTGCCGTGCATCTCGCGGGTGAGCGCCGCCTTGCAGCCGCCGCACATGCCGTGGCCCATGACCACGATTTCCTTGACCTTGAGCACCTGCACCGCAAATTCCAGCGCAGCCGAAACACCGTGGTGGCCGGGCGCGGTCTCGAACGGCGGGACCATCGCGGCGACATTGCGGACCACGAAAATTTCGCCCGGATCGACATCGAAGACCTGCGCCGGATCAACCCGGCTGTCCGAACAGGCGATGACCATCACCTCGGGCTCCTGCCCATCGCGCAATGTGGCCCAACGATCGCGGTTGCTGGCCCAGGCCGAGCTGCGGAACCGGCGATAGCCCGAAATCAGGCGATCGAACGAAGGAGAGAATCCATTGCGCATGGCCGGCCTGATGCCCCCGGAAATTCCTGCTGGCAAGCCTTCGCTCATGCGACTATCTGGGCGCCATGAACGACATGACCAATGGCCCTGCCAGCCCGCGCCAGCGCAAGCCCGACTGGATCCGCGTCAAGGCTCCGACCAGCAAGGGTTACGGCGAAACCCGCCAGTTGATGCGCGATCTCAAGCTGCATACGGTGTGCGAGGAAGCCGCCTGCCCGAACATCGGCGAATGCTGGACCAAGAAGCACGCCACGGTGATGATCCTGGGGGACATCTGCACCCGCGCCTGCGCCTTCTGCAACGTCAAGACGGGGATGCCGCGCGCGGTCGATCCGCTGGAACCTGAACACGTTGCCGCCGCCGCCGCAAAGATGGGGCTGGAACACATCGTCATCACCTCGGTTGACCGCGATGACCTGCCCGACGGCGGCGCGAGCCAGTTCGTCAAGGTAATCAAGGCGCTGCGCCTCGAGACCCCCGATACCACGATCGAGATCCTCACCCCCGATTTCCGCGGCAAGATGCGCGCCTCGGTCGAGGCGATCGTGACCGCCGGGCCTGACGTCTACAACCACAACCTCGAAACGGTGCCTCGGCTTTACCCGACGATCCGCCCGGGCGCGCGCTATTACGCCTCGCTGCGCCTGCTCGAAGAAGTCAAGAACCACGATCCGCTGGTCTTCACCAAGAGCGGGATCATGCTGGGGCTGGGCGAACAGCGGCTTGAGGTCCACCAGGTGATGGACGACATGCGCAGCGCGGGCGTCGATTTCATGACCATGGGCCAGTATCTCCAGCCTACACCGCGCCACGTTGCGGTAAGCGAATTCGTCGAGCCCGACACCTTCAACAGCTATGCCTCGATCGCGCGCTCGAAGGGCTTCCTGCAGGTCGCGGCGAGCCCGCTGACCCGGTCGAGCTATCACGCGGGCGACGATTTCAAGGAAATGCGCGCTACCCGGCAGGCCCAGGTGGGTCTGGCCCGCCGGACATAATGCCCGGAATTCGCGAAACCCGGCGCCTGCCGTGGACGGCCGAGCAGATGTTCGATCTGGTCGCCGATGTGGCGCGCTATGGGGAATTTCTGCCCTGGGTGGTCGCCACCCGGGTCAAGTCGGACAGCGAGAGCGAGATGATCGCCGACATGCTGGTCGGCTTCAACGCGCTGCGCGAAAAGTTCACCTCGCGCGTGGAAAAGCAGCGTCCGGGCCGGATCAAGGTCCACTACGTCGATGGACCGATGCGCGATCTCGACAATGTCTGGGAGTTTCGCGAGCTGCCGGCCGAGCAGGGCGGGGGCTGCGAGGTCGAATTCCTCGTCAGCTTCACTTTCCGCAATGCCTTGTTTGAAAAGCTGGCCGGCCAATATTTTGACCGGGCCTTCCGCAAGATGGTTGGCGCTTTCGAGGAACGCGCCGAAAAGCTTTACGGCAACAGCAATTCGAGCGCGACCAGCGCCGCCTGATGGCGCACCCGCTCACGGCTTGAACCGTCGAGCAGGCGTTCTTCGCCGACGATTTCATCGCTGCCCCGGATCGCCCGGGCAAACACCACGGTGCCAACCGGCTTCTGCTCGGTCCCGCCATCGGGCCCGGCGATCCCGCTGATCGCCACGGCAACGTCAGCCCCGCTGTGCTTGAGCGCGCCCTGCGCCATCGCCCAGGCACAGGCGATCGACACCGCGCCGAAGGTTTCGATGATATCGCGCGACACGCCCAGCGACTGCTGCTTGGCCTCGTTCGAATAGGTCACGAACCCGCGATCGAGCACGGCGGAGGAGCCAGCGATTTCGGTGAGCGCGGCAGACACGAGGCCGCCGGTGCAGCTTTCCGCAAGCGCCACGGTGCGCCCAGCGGCGCGGTTCTCGGCAATGACGCGTTCAGCCAGTTCGGCAAGGTCTTGGGGCAGCAGGCTCAAGTGGAAACATCCCTCGATAGCGACTCGCGCCGAGCCCATTGGTCCCCTTTGCCGGGAAAATCCAGCCCCGAACGATCAGCCGCGCAGCAGCGTGGCCACCGCCTGCGCCGCAATGCCCTCGGCGCGGCCGGTAAAGCCGAGCCGTTCGGTCGTCGTCGCCTTGACGCTGACTGCGCTCACGGGCGCGCCCAGCAGCTCCGCCAGGCGCTGCCGCATGGCCTCGCGGTGCGGGCCGATCTTGGGCGCCTCGCAGATGATGGTGACATCGACATTGCCGATCCAGTAGCCCGCCGCAGCCGCCAGCGAGACGGCGTGGATCAGGAACCGGTCGGAGGATGCGCCCTTCCACTGCGGGTCGGACGGCGGGAAATGGCTACCGATATCGCCATCGCCGATCGCGCCGAGCACCGCATCGACCAGCGCATGGATCGCGACATCGGCGTCCGAATGGCCGGCCAGCCCGCGCGGATGATCAATCTTCACCCCGCACAGCCACAGCTCTTCGCCGTCCGCCAGCCGGTGAACGTCATAGCCGGCGCCCACCCGCAAGGGCGGCAGATCGGCGGCAAAGTCGCTGGCGAAAGTCAGCTTGTGCAAGGCTTCGTCTCCATCGATCAGCGCCACGGCCAGCCCGGCGGCTTGGGCAACCTGCGCATCATCGCCCGCCGTTGGCGCGCCAGCCCAGGTGCGGTGGGCGGCGAGAATGGCGTCATACCGGAAGGCCTGCGGCGTCTGCACCCGGCGCAGCGCTTCGCGCTGGGCAGGGGCGCCCATCAGCGCGCCATCGGCATGGGTCAAGCTGTCGACTACCGGCAACACCGGGATTGCGCCGGGCGCGGTGCTGAGCGCGGCCAGCAGCAGCTCGATCACCGCGCTGGGCAGCACCGGGCGGGCGGCATCGTGGATCAACACGCTTTCCGGCGCGTCAGCCGCCAGAGCTTCAAGCGCGTGGCGCACCGATTCTTGCCGGCTCGCCCCGCCGGTAACACAGCGCACGCCGGGGATACCGGCCAGAGCGGCTGCCGCTACATCCTCAGCACCCTCAGGGATCGCCACGACAATTGGCGTGATGCCCGCAGCTGCCAGTGCTTCGGCCGAATGGCGCACCACCGGCTTGCCCCGCCACAGCGCAAATTGCTTGGGCAGGGGCTGGCCGGCGCGCAGGCCCTGACCCGCCGCGACGATCACGGCGGCGGTGCGGGCAGGGGAAGAGCGATCACTGGTCATCGCCAGCGCGGGTAAAGCCTTGCCGTTCTCTCGGCAATTCCCTATGTGCTGCCCAAATTTTAGGCATTACCCCATGAACCCGCTTCCCACCCCGCCGCAACTGGCCCCGATCCATGTCGGCCCCGTGCAGATCGACTGCCCGGTGATCCTCGCGCCGATGACCGGCGTGACCGATCTGCCGTTCCGCCGGCTGGTGCGCCGGTTCGGCTCGGGCCTCAACGTGACCGAGATGATCGCCAGTCCCGCCGCGATCCGCGAAACCCGCCAATCGGTGCAGAAGGCGGCCTGGGATCCGGCGGAAGAGCCGGTCTCAATGCAGCTGGTCGGCTGCGATCCGTGGCAGATGGGCGAAGCGGCCAAGCTTTCGGAAGATCGCGGCGCGGCGATCATCGACATCAACATGGGCTGCCCGGTGCGCAAGATCGTCAACGGCGATGCCGGTTCGGCGCTGATGCGCGACATTCCGCTGGCGACCCGCCTGATCGAATCTACGGTCAAGGCGGTCAAAGTGCCGGTCACGGTCAAGATGCGGATGGGCTGGTGCCATGACAGCCTCAATGCCCCGGAACTCGCGCGGATTGCCGAAGACCTTGGCGCCAAACTGGTGACGGTCCACGGCCGCACCCGCAATCAGCTGTACAAGGGCAGCGCCGATTGGGCCTTCGTCCGCAGCGTCAAGGATGCTGTTTCGATCCCGGTGATCGTCAATGGCGATATCTGCGGGATCGAGGATGCCGCCGCCGCCCTGGAGCAGAGCGGGGCTGACGGCGTGATGATCGGGCGCGGTGCCTATGGCAAGCCGTGGCTGCTCGCGCAGGTCATGCATTGGCTCAAGACCGGCGAGAGCCTCGCCGATCCCTCGCTGGCCGATCAACTTGATCTGATCCTTGAGCACTATCAGTGGATGCTTGATCTGTACGGCGAGGATACCGGGGTCAGGATGGCCCGCAAGCACCTTGGCTGGTACACGCGCGGGCTCCACGGTTCGGCGACCTTCCGCAACATGGTGAACTTCGTCGACGATGCGAACGCCGTGATGGCGCACCTGCGCGCGTTCTACGAACCGCTCCTCGAACGTCAGGCAGCCTGACGCGATGCAGGACGCCCAGCGCCAACTGTCGAGCCTGTCGCTCGCGGTGGTGCTGCTTGCGCCGGGGCAGCGGATTGCCGCGGCCAATCCAGCGGCGGAACAGTTCCTCGGCCAAAGCTTTCGCCGTCTCGCCGATCGTCCGCTGGCGCAATTGCTGGTGTTCGACGAGCCGCGCCTGGCCGAACGTCTGGCCGAGGTTGATGCCCAGGTTTCGGCCCGCGCCACCGGCACCTATGTCATGGGGCAGGGGCCGCGCCGGGTCGATGTGACGATCTCTCCGGTGATCGATCAACCCGGCTGGCAGGTGCTCTCGCTCCACGACATCTCCAGCGCCGAGGCGATCAGCCCGAGCCCGACCGCCAGCGATGACAGCGTGCTGCGCGCGCCCGAAATCCTTGCACACGAAATCAAGAACCCGCTGGCTGGGATCCGCGGCGCGGCGCAGCTGCTTGGCCGCAAGGTCGAAGGCAGCGATCTGGCGCTGACCGGGCTGATCGCCGACGAGGTTGATCGCATCGCCAAGCTGATCGACCAGATGCAGTCGCTATCGCGGCGCACGCCGCCCGATCTTTCGCCCTGCAATCTGCATGAGGCCGTGCGCCGCGCCGGAGCGGTGATCGCCGCAGGGGGCAACGCGCCCCCGATCGTCGAAGAGTTCGACCCTTCGCTGCCGCCGGTGCTCGGCAATGTCGATGCGCTGGTGCAGGTGGTGATCAATCTTATCGCCAATGCTGCCGATGCCTGCCGCGATGCGCCCGAACCGCGTGTGGTGGTGCGCACCCGCTTTGCCAGCGGGCTGCAGTTGCATCGCGGCGTGGATGGCAAGCCGGTGCGCCTACCGATCGAGTTGCGCGTCACCGATAATGGCCCCGGTATAGAGCCGGCGATGCGTGAACACGTGTTCGAACCCTTCGTTACCACCAAGAAAAGCGGACAGGGGCTTGGCCTCGCGCTGGTGCGCCGGCTGGTGCGCGACATGAATGGCCGGATTGGCCACGACCGCGACGAAAGCCGCGGCCTTACCCATTTTCGCGTTCACCTGCCGATGGCCAGTGAACGCCGCCAGACTACCCGAGAGGATCGTTGATGAGCGTGCTGCTGGTTGAAGACGACGTATCGATCGCGATCGTCATTACCGCGGCGCTTGAGGCCGAGGGCTTTGGGGTGACCCACTGCGACAGCATTGCCGAGCGCGACCGGCTGCTGACAAACGGATCGTTCGAGGCACTTGTCACCGACGTGATGCTGACCGACGGCGACGGGATCGAGACGATCGGCACCGTGCGCGCACTCGCGCCGACCATGCCGATCATCATCCTCTCGGCGCAAAACACGCTCGATACCGCGGTGCGCGCCAGCGACACCGGGGCATTCGAATACTTTCCCAAGCCCTTCGACATTGACGAGCTGGCCCGCACCGTCCGCCAGGCGGTGGGCGCGGCTTCGGCACGGGGTGGGGACGGGGAAGACGCCCCGGTTGCGGGGCTGCCGCTGGTCGGGCGCAGCGCGGCGATGCAGGCGGTCTACCGGATGATCACCCGCGTGCTGCGCAACGACCTTACCGTGCTGGTGCTGGGCGAAAGCGGCACCGGCAAGGAGCTGGTTGCAGAGGCGATCCACCAGCTCGGCCACCGCAAGGATGGCCCGTTCGTGGCGGTCAACACTGCGGCGATCCCCGCCGAACTGATCGAAAGCGAACTGTTCGGGCACGAAAAGGGGGCTTTCACCGGCGCAGTTGCGCGCCACGCCGGCAAGTTCGAGCAGGCTGATGGCGGCACCCTGTTCCTCGATGAAATCGGCGACATGCCGATGCAGGCCCAGACCCGCCTGCTGCGCGCACTGCAATCGGGGTCGATCCGGCGGGTCGGCGGGCGCGACGAGGTCAAGGTTGACGTGCGGATTATCGCGGCGACCAACAAGGATCTCGAACCGATGATCGCCGCCGGGCAGTTCCGAGAAGATCTCTATTACCGGCTCAACGTGGTGCCGATCCTGCTCCCGCCCTTGCGTGAGCGGGCTGACGATATCCCGGCGTTGGCGCGGCACTTCCTGCACCTCGCTGCCGCCGAAGGGCTTCCGCGCCACCAGCTGGCCGACGATGCCGCCGCCCTGCTGGCGCGCCAACCATGGCGCGGCAACGTGCGCGAACTGCGCAATTTCATTTTCCGCCTGGCGCTGCTCGCCCGCGAGGAACTCGTCGATGTCGAAACGCTGGGGCCGCTGCTGCTCAAGCAGGGCACGCGTAGCGAGGGTGAGGGGAGCCCCGACCTTGATGGCGCAGTGATCCAGTGGCTCGCGCAAAATCGCCCGCCGGCCGGGCGCGTCTATGATGCCGCGCTGGCCGCGTTCGAACGGCCGCTGTTCATCGAAACGCTGCGCGAAACCGGCGGGAACCAGCTGCGGGCTGCCCAGCTTTTGGGGATCAACCGCAACACCCTGCGCAAGCGGCTGCACGAGCTGGCAATCGACCCGGGCGAACTCCTGCGGACAAATTGAGCCGAGCCCGACGAAACCCCTTGCAACATGGCAACAGGGGTGTTGTAACTTGGCAACGATGGCTCCTTTGACCAACAAGCGTTGGCCGCGATGGTGGCGGCAGGTCCAGATCCGGGCTCGCCGCGCCAACTTCTTTGCCATCATGGAAATCGCCTCGGTTGCCGCCTTTGCGATCATGACCGGGGTGACCTGGCTGGCGATTTCGCACCAATCAGCCCGCGCCCAGCTGCTTCCCAGCGATCTCACTGCCACGCTGCTGGTCGGCACGCTGGTTCCGGCCATGGCGATCCTGGTGCTGCTCGGGCGGCGCATCGCGCTGCAGCGCGCGGCCGAGGTCGCGGGCGGGGGCGGGCAGCTGCACGTCCGCCTGGTGTTTTTGTTCTCGTTGATTTCGGCGATCCCGACGCTGCTGGTGGTGGTCTTCGCGTCGTGGCTGTTTCAGTCGGGCGTGGAGTTCTGGTTCTCGGACAATTCGCGCGGGCTGCTCGAAAACGCGAACAAGCTGGCGCGCGGCTATTACGAACAGACCCAGCGCGACATGGAATATGAATCGCTGGCGATGGCCGCCGACCTGCGCGACGAGCTGACCCAGGTGCCGATGGCGAGCGCCGAGTTCCAGGATTACTATCTTTACCAGGTGCTGCACCGGAAGATCAACGAATCGACCATTCTGCAAAAGGGCACCGACGGTCAGTTGCACAAGGCCGCCTTCACCCGCGGAGAGGCCCCGCTGTCCGAGATTTCGGGCGAGGCGCTGCGCCAGCTGGATCAGGGCACCGAGATCGTCGTCAGTTCGGCCGACAATTCGATCAAGGCGGTCACCCCGATTGACCGGCGCGTGGGGATCTACCTCTACACCGCGCGCAAATCCGACCTCCTGTCGAGCGGCTATGCCCAGAACATCGTGCGCGCCTATGACGAGCTGACCCGGCGGGCCCGCATCCTGCAACTGCGCTTCAACGTCGGACTGTTCATCGCCAGCCTTGCGCTGGTGGGGCTGGCGGTTTGGTTCGGCCTGCGCTTTGCCGATCGGCAGGTAAAGCCGCTCTACGAACTGGTGTCGGCCGCCCGCAAGGTCGGGGCGGGGAACTTCTCGATGCGGGTCGAAGGCCGCACCGGGCCGGACGAAATCGGTCTGCTCAACCGCGCCTTCAACCGCATGACCCAGCAGCTTGAACGCCAGACCCAGGCGCTGGTCGGCGCCAATCAGCAGCTAGAAGAACGCCGCGCCTTCATCGAAACGGTGCTCGAATCGATCACCGCTGGGATCGTCTCCACCGCCGAGGATGGCTCGATCCGGCTGATGAATTCGTCGGCCCAGAAGATGCTGCTCGACAAGGACAGCGAAACTCCGATCGGCGAACAGCTGGCCGATGTCCTGCCGCAGCTCGCCAGCATTGCCGAAAGCGGCAAGAGCGGCGGGGTCGTGCAGTATTCGCGCGGTAACGAGCTGCTGACCCTTGCGGTCAAATGCACCGGGGCTGCCGCGGGCCAAGTCATCACCTTTGAGGACATTACCCGCCAGCTGCTCGACCAGCGGCAGGCCGCGTGGTCGGACGTGGCCCGCCGTATCGCGCACGAAATCAAGAACCCGCTGACGCCAATCCAGCTAGCGACCGAACGGCTCAACCGCCGCTATCGCAAGCTCATCACTACTGACACCGAACTGTTCGAGGAACTGACCGGAACAATCATCCGCCAGGTCGGCGATCTGCGCCGCATGGTCGATGAATTCTCCTCCTTCGCGCGGCTGCCCAAGCCGGTGTTCCGGGGCGAGGATCCGGTCGATCTCGCGCGGCAAGCCCTGTTCCTGCAGGAAGTGGCCCATACCGAAATCAATTTCAGCTTCGCGGCCGATCGCAATGCCGGGATCATCGCCTGCGATCGCCACCAGTTCGGCCAGGCAATGACCAATGTGCTCAAGAACGCGGTCGAAGCGGTCGAGGCGCGCGCCAAGCAAGCCGATGCGTCCTATCGCGGGCAGATCGCGGTCGCGCTGCGCAACAATGGTGAGGATATCGTCATCACTGTGACCGATAACGGGATCGGTCTGCCGCAAGACCGTGAACGCATCGTCGAACCCTATGTCACCACGCGCGAGAAGGGCACCGGCCTTGGCCTCGCCATCGTCAACAAGATCGTCGAGGAACATGGCGGGGAAATGACCTTCGCCGCCGGCGATCCTGACGGCACCGTTGTTACCATGCGCTTTGCGCGTGATCCCGTCGCGGAACGGCATTCCGCACCAGAAGCCGCCCAGTAGGCAGAACCGAGGGAATTTGAATGGCGCTCGATATCCTGATCGTCGATGACGAACGCGACATCCGCGAACTCGTTGCCGGCGTACTCAGCGACGAAGGCTATGAATGCCGCACCGCTGGGGACAGCACCACGGCGCTGGAGATGATCGATCAACGCCGGCCCAGCCTGGTGCTGCTCGACGTGTGGCTCCACGGCAGCCCGATGGACGGGCTCGAAGTGCTCGATGCGATCAAGGCGCGTGAGCCGGAAATGCCGGTGATCATCTTCTCGGGCCACGGCAACATCGATACCGCCGTTTCCGCGATCGGGCGCGGGGCGATGGACTTCATCGAAAAGCCGTTTGAAGCCGAGCGCCTGCTGCTGCTGGTCGCCCGCGCGACCGAGACCGAGCGGCTGCGGCGCGAAAACGCCCGGCTGCGCGAAGGCTTTGTCACCTCGGATGAATTCACCGGCAACAGCTCGGCCATCAACCAGGTCCGCGCCACGCTCAAGCGGGTCGCCAATACCGGCAGCCGCCTGCTAATCTCGGGCCCGGCAGGGGCCGGCAAGGAAGTGGCCGCGCGCCTGCTCCACAGCTGGAGCCCGCGCGCCGGCAATGCCTTCGTCACGGTCAATTCCGCGCGGATCACGCCCGAGCGGTTCGAACAGGAGCTGTTCGGGGAAGAGCAGGGGGGCAAGCTCGTTCGCGCCGGGCTGCTCGAAATGGCCGATGGCGGCACGCTCTACCTCGATGAAGTGGCCGACATGCCGCTTTCGACCCAGGCGCGGATCCTGCGCGTGCTGACCGAGCAGGCCTTCGTTCGAGTTGGTGGGCACCGCCAGATCCGTGTCGACGTGCGGGTCGTCTCCTCCACCGCGCGCGATCTCGAAAAGGAAATCGCCGAACGCCGGTTCCGCGAAGACCTGTTCTACCGGCTCAACGTGGTGCCGGTCGGCATCCCCTCGCTCGCTGATCGGCGCGAGGACATCCCCTCGCTGGTCGATCACTTCTTCGCCCGCTTCGCCGCCGATCAGGGGGTTGCTCCGCCGGCGATCAGCATCGAGGCGATGGCCGCGCTGCAAAGCTACGAATGGCCGGGCAACGTGCGCCAGCTGCGCAACGTGGTCGAACGCACGATCATCCTGACCCCGCGCGAACGGCTTGACCGGATCGAGGCCGAAATGCTCCCGCCCGAAATCCTCTCGGGCCGGATCAGCGGCGACAGTGGGATGCCTTCGCTGATGGGGGTGCCGCTGCGCGAAGCGCGCGAAAACTTCGAGCGCGAATATCTGCGGGTCCAGATCCGGCGCTTTTCGGGTAATATCTCGCGCACGGCGGCGTTCATCGGGATGGAACGCTCGGCCTTGCACCGCAAGCTCAAGCTGCTGGGTATGGTCGACCGGCGCGATGACGAAGACGGGCTCGAAGGCGAAAACGCCGAGTGACGCATGATAGGACAACGCCCGCATCAAGGGCGTTGTTCTTGCCGTCCTGAGCGGTTACTATCAGTGCAATGATTTCCGGTTGGTGCCAGCGCGTGCCGCCAGATTGCGGACCGTGTCAGCGGCCGCCAACAAGAAGGAGACAGTTCATGCCCTCGACCACTGGTTCGCGCACGCTTAGCGCACGCCCCATTCCCCCCAAGCCCGAAGCCGAAGCGGCAGAGCCTGCGCTCGCCCCGCTGACCGGTGCCAAGGGGCAGAACCTGCAGGACCAGTTCCTCAACCTGCTGCGCAAGCACAAGGTTCCGGTCACCATGTTCCTGGTCAAGGGCGTCAAGCTGCAGGGCATCGTCACCTGGTTTGATAACTTCTCGATCCTGCTGCGCCGCGATGGCCAGTCGCAGTTGGTCTACAAGCACGCCGTCTCGACCATCATGCCGAGCCAGCCGATCGACGCGGGCCAGTTCACCAGCACCGGCGATGGCGCCAAAAAGGTGCGTCTGCTGCAGGACGTGTTCCTCTCCAGCCTACGCAGCTCGGGGGTGCAGGTCACCATGTTCCTGGTCAACGGCGTGATGCTGCAGGGGCGGGTCGCGGCCTATGATCTGTTCTGCATGCTGCTTGAACGCGAAGGCTATGTGCAGCTGGCCTACAAGCACGCGGTGTCCACCATCCAGCCCCTCAGCCCGGTCGATCTGACCGGCGATGGCTGGGACGAAGAAGAAGGCGACGAAGCCTGAGCATCACCTTTGGCGAGGAACTGGAAGGCGAAGTAACCCGCGGCGCGCGCGCCGTGGTCGTCTATCCTGAATTCCGGGGGCGCGGCTCCAGCAGCACGGATACGGCCGCACGGCTGGAAGAGGCAAAGGGCCTCGCGCTCGCGATCGGGCTGGTGGTGGCTGAGGCCTTCGCCATTCCGATCCGCGAGGCCCGCGCCGGCACGCTGTTTGGCGAAGGCCAGATCCAGAACATCGACGTTGCCTGTAACTTGGGTGAAGCAGAACTGGTGATCGTCGATGGCTCGCTCAGCGCGATCCAGCAGCGCAACCTTGAGGACAAGCTCAAGCGCAAGGTGATCGACCGCACCGGGCTGATCCTTGAAATCTTTGGTGAACGCGCGGCGACTGCCGAAGGGCGGCTGCAGGTCGAACTCGCCCACCTTGATTATCAGGCCGGCCGGCTGGTCCGCAGCTGGACCCACCTCGAACGCCAGCGCGGGGGCTTCGGCTTCCTCGGCGGCCCGGGCGAAACCCAGATCGAGGCTGACCGCCGCCTGATCCGCGACCGGATGGCCAAGCTGCGCCGCGAACTCGAACAAGTCCGCCGCACCCGCGGGCTGCACCGCAGCCGCCGCGAAAAGGCGCCGTGGCCGGTGATCGCGCTGGTCGGCTACACCAATGCCGGCAAATCGACCCTGTTCAACCGGCTGACTGGGGCAGGGGTGATGGCGCAGGATCTGCTGTTCGCTACGCTCGATCCGACCATGCGGCGCATCCGTCTGCCCGGCGTGGACAAGGCGATCCTGTCGGACACCGTGGGCTTCATTTCCGACCTCCCGACCCAGCTTGTGGCTGCGTTCCGCGCCACGCTGGAAGAGGTGACCGCCGCGGACGTGATCGTTCACGTGCGCGATATCGCCAATCCCGATACTCAGGCGCAAAAGCGCCAGGTGCTCGAAGTGCTTGGCGAACTCGGCCTGACCGAAGAAGACAGCGACGTTCCCAAGGTTCCGATCATCGAGGCCTGGAACAAGTGGGATCTGCTAAGCCCCGACCAGGCCAGCGACCTGCGCGAACAGGCCGAGGCGCGCAGCGATGATGTGATCGTGCCGGTTTCCGCGCTGACAGGGGAGGGCTGCGATGCCCTGCTCGAGGCAGTCAGCCAGTTGCTCACCGCCGGGGCGCGGGTCCATGCTTTCGTCCTGCCGGTCAGCGATGGCCAGCGGCTGGCCTGGCTGCACGCCCACGGCGAAGTGCTAGCAGATGACGATGCAGGCGAGGACGAACGCGGCCCGCTGCGCCGATTGAGCGTACGGCTCGATCCGCGGGAACTAGGCCGGTTTTCTCGGCTCTGACGCTTTGACGTCAACCCACAGCGCTTCTTGCTGATCGAGGTTCAGCGCCGAAAAGTCCTCACCGCGCGCCGCGGCGAGGGCTTCCATGCCCTTGAACCGGCGCTCGAACTTGGCATTGGCCGCGCGCAGCGCATCCTCTGGGGCAATCCCGTAAGCGCGGACCAGATTGACAGCGGCGAACAACAGGTCACCGGCCTCGTCTAGTTGTTCCGCTTTTGTTTCCGCGTCTTCCAGTTCGGCGATTTCCTCGATCACCTTGGCCTTGGGGCCAGCGGTATCGGGCCAGTCAAACCCATGGCGAGCGGCGCGTTTTTGCAGCTTTTCCGCGCGCATCAGCGCCGGCAGGGCAAGCGCGACACCATCAAGCGCGCTGGTCGCACCCTTGGCGGCGCGTTCTTCGGCCTTGAGGCTTTCCCAGCGCTGTTCGCGTGACTGACCGGTATCGGCCGCATCGCCAAAAATATGCGGGTGGCGGCTTTCCATCTTGGCGCTGATCGCATCGGCAACCACGGCGAAGTCGAACAGGCCTGCTTCTTCGGCAATCCGCGCATGGAACACGACCTGGAGCAGAAGATCGCCAAGCTCGTCGGCCAGCGCCGCATGATCGCCGCGCGTGATCGCATCGGCGACCTCGTAGGCTTCTTCGATCGTATAGGGCGCGATCGTCTTGAACGTCTGCGCAAGATCCCATTCGCAGCCACGCTGCGGATCGCGCAAGCGGGCCATGATGCCAAGAAGGCGCTGGAGGGCGGTGTTTGCTGGTTCGCTCATCTTGGAATGATAATATATATTATGTTAAATAACATTTGTTCGAGCAGTCCCGATCACGAAGCAAGGCGTTGCTAACGCTCATAGTTCCACAACCATGCCGTCATAGCCGACCGCGACATGCGAGGGCACTTCGCCACACAGGGTCGCATAGTCCATCGACTTGTCGAGATGCGACAGCACTGCCTGGCGCGCGCGGGTGGCTTCGATCAGTTCCAGCGCCATGCCGAGATGCGCATGGGTCGGATGCGGTTCACGCCGCAGGCAGTCAGTCACCAGCAGGTCGACGCCCATGAACAGGTCCACCATATCGCGGGTAATTTCACTGAAGTCTGTCGCATAACCAACTGATTTTCCGTCACAATCAAACCGGTAAGCCGTGCTTTGCGCAGGCCCGTGCGGCATCTGGCACGCAGCCACCCCAAACCCAACACACATCCGCAAACGGTCAAGCGTGTCGAGGTTCATGATCGTCTGGTAGCCGTGCTGCCCGGCGAACACATAGCCAAACCGTTGGCGCAGGCGCCGCACGGTTTCATCAGCGGCGTAGCCAGGCAGCGGCCCGGCGCGGCCATAGCGCATCACCCGCAGATCATCGATTCCGTGGGCATGGTCGGCATGATCGTGGGTCCAGAACACCGCATCGACCTTGTCGATATCGTTGGCGAGCAACTGCTGGCGCAGGTCGGTCGAGGTATCGACCAGCAGGCGCGCCCCCGCCTTGCTTTCGACCATGATCGACACCCGCGTGCGGCGGTTTTTGGGCTCTGCCGGATCGCACAGCCCCCAATCGTTCCCGATCCGCGGCACGCCGGTAGAAGTGCCGCTGCCCAGCATGACGAGTTTCACAGCGCGGCCTTCGTGAACAGCGCGAAGAAGTTACGGGTGGTGACCTCGGCCAGATGCTCCACCGTCACTCCGCGCAGATTGGCCACGAACCGCGCCGTATCAGACACGAACGATGGCTCGCACACCCGGCCGCGATGCGGCACCGGCGCGAGGAACGGGGCATCGGTTTCGACCAGGATCCGATCTTCAGGCAACGCAGCCGCTACATCCTGCAAGGCACTGGCATTCTTGAAGGTTACGATCCCGGAGATCGAAATCGTCAGCCCCAGATCGAGCATCTTGCGGCCGAAGTCCGCCGAAGCGGTAAAACAGTGGATCAGCGCGGGAAAGGCGCCCTGCTCCATCTCTTCGGCCAGAATTGCCGCGGTATCATCCTCGGCATCGCGGGTGTGGATGATCAGCGGCAGGCCGGTGGTCCGCGAAACCGCGATATGCCGGCGAAACAGCGCCTGCTGCATCGCCCGGTCCGAGTGGTCGTAATAATAATCGAGCCCGGTTTCCCCGATGGCGATGACGCGCGGATGCGCGGCGGCGGACAGCAAGGCAGCTTCACCGAGGTCTGCGTGGGCATCAGCCTCGTGCGGATGGATGCCGACGCTGGCCCAGACATCCCTTTCGCGCTCCGCCGTGGCGATGACCTGATCCCATTCCCGCTGGCGGGTCGAGATCGAGAGGAAGCCCCCTAGCCCCGCCTGTCGCGCCCGTGCCAGTACGCCGGCCTGATCCTCGACCAGGCCCTTGTATTCCAAGTGACAGTGGGAATCGATCAGCATCAGGCGGCGTCTTCAGCCGGAAGCTCAAGCCGCGGAAACACGCCAACCGGCTGCGCAACGGCAAAGCCGCTGGCTACCAACTGCGCAAACCATTCGGCGTTATCCAACGCCGCAAAATCGCGGGCGTCAGCGGCAATGCCCAACTGATCGAGCAGCTTGTCGGCCGATGCGGGGACAACCGGGCGCACCGCGATTGCCAGACTGCGCACGCAGCGCAGCAGCACCATCAATACTGCCGCCATCCGCTCAGGATCGGTCTTGCGCAGCGCCCAGGGCGCCTGCTCGTCAACGTACTGGTTGCACACGAACACCGCCCGCATCCACGCATCGAGCCCGTCGCTGAACGCCAATTCGCCGAACCGGGCGACCAGCGCCGCGATGTGCGCCTCAACTTCGGCGAGCAGCGCCTTGTCGGCGTCCGCCAGCGGCAGATCGGCGCGCAGCTGCCCATCGAGGTTCTTGAAGATCATCGACAGCGAGCGCTGCGCCAGATTGCCGAAGCTGTTGGCGAGTTCGGCATTGGCACGGGTGACGATCGCTTCGGGCGAATAGGAGCCATCCTGCCCGAACGCGACTTCGCGCATCAGGAAATAGCGCAGGGTATCGACGCCATACTGCTCGGCCAGCGCCATCGGATCGGTGACATTGCCGAGCGACTTCGATTCCTTCTGCCCGCGGTTGAGCAGGAAGCCGTGGCTGAAGACGTGGCGGGGCAGCTCGATCCCGGCGCTCCACAGGAAAGCCGGCCAATAGATCGTGTGGAAGCGCGTGATATCCTTGCCAATCAGGTGGAGATTGGCCGGCCAATACTTTGCGAAATCGCCATTTTCATTCGGGAAACCAAGCCCGGTCAAATAGTTCGTCAGGGCATCGACCCAGACATACATCACGTGGTTGTCGCTGCCGGGAACCTTGACGCCCCAGTCAAAACTGGTGCGCGAAACCGACAGATCGCGCAGGCCGCCTTCAACGAACCGCATGATTTCGTTGCGGCGGCTCTCGGGGCGAATGAAATCGGGCTGCTCGTTATAGAGCGCCAGCAGCCGTTCGGCGTAGTTCGACAGGCGGAAGAACCAGCTTTCCTCCACCGTCCATTCGACCGGAGTGCCCTGCGGAGAGAGTTTCTCGCCGCCCTCGCCCGCGGTCAGTTCGCTTTCGTCGTAATAGGCCTCGTCACGGACCGAGTACCAGCCTTCGTAGCGGTCGAGGTAGAGATCGCCGTTTGCTTCCATCCGCCGCCACAGTTCCTGGCTGGCGGCATGGTGGCGCTGCTCGGACGTGCGCATGAACACATCATAGGACACATTCAGACCATCGCACATCGCAATGAAATATGATGACATTTCGTCGGCAAGCTGCAGCGGCGTGATACCCAGGTCACGCGCCTTTTGCGCCATCTTCAGGCCGTGCTCGTCAGTGCCGGTCTGGAAGCGCACATCGCGGCCAAGTTGGCGCTGGAAACGGGCGATGACGTCGGCGGCGATCGCTTCATAGGCGTGGCCGATATGCGGCTTGCCGTTGGGATAGCTGATCGCGGTGGTAATGTAGAAGGGTTCGGCCATGGCCGGCAATTCTTTCAGGAAAGGTCAGGTTGCCGCCTCTCTAGGCATGGCGAGCGATGCCAGCAAGGCCCCGATCTCCATCACCACCAGCGCGGCATCGAAGTTGAAGGTCGGCATCTGCCCCGCCAGACGGACCAGTTCACCATAAACCTCGATCACGCGGGCCTGCCGGGTACGGGAACCCACGCCCATCTGCGCAGCCACCACGGCGCGGGCGAGGTCGACCGCGGCCTGCTGGCGTTCGCGATCCGGCCGTGCGCCGATTTCCGCGGCCAGAGCGCCACGCAGCTCGAAATGTTCGTCGCCTTCGCGGATCAGGCGCAGCATCAACTGGTGGAGCTTGCCCAGATCCTGCTCGACAAAATCGAGCGCGGCGCCGGGCGAACCCTCGGCAGCGGCAATCGCGGCGGCGCGAGCATCGCTCTCAGCCTGAGGGGCAAGATCGCGCAGCACCTGTTCGATCGCGGGCGGATCGAGCGGATCGAAACGCAGCACCCGGCAGCGCGAGCGAATCGTGGGCAGCAAGCGTCCGGGCTTGTGCGTGACGAGCAGAAAATAGGTTCCCGCCGGCGGTTCTTCGAGGCTCTTGAGCAGCGCGTTCGAGGCGTTCTTTTCGAGATCGTCGGCCGGATCGATGATCACCACGCGGCGGCTGCCCAGCGTCGGCCGGGTAATCAGCCGCTGCTGCACCATGCGGATTTCGTCGATCGGGATCGCCCGCTTGCGCTTGTAGGCGCCGCCATCCTCGCGCTTCTTGGCCTCTTCCTTGTTCTCGGGCGGATGCTCGGGGATCAGGATATCGGGATGGCGATCCGCCGGTGGCTGCGGGATGCCGGCTTCGGCAACCAGCTCTGCCGCCGCCGCGCGAGCGAACAAGCCCTTCCCTACGCCCTTGAGCCCGGCCAGAATCCACGCGTGGTGCATGCGCGGCGAGGCCATCGCCGCGCGCCATTCACGCCAGGCAGCGTCATGGCCGTGGAGGCTCGCTCCGCTCAGATCGCTCATGCCGCGTCCAACACGGGCTGCAGCGCGCCAAGCACCTGGGCGTGGACGCTGTGCGCATCGGCATTCCCGTCGATCCGGGCGAAGCGGGCGGGCTCCTCGACGGCAAGCCGGGCGAAGGCCGCCGCAACCCCGGCGTGATAGGCCGCATCGCGCCCGCCGATCCGGTCCGCCACGTCACCATCGCGGGCCTGGGTACGCTGCTGGGCGGTTTCGGGCGACACTTCGACGAGGAACGTGAGATCGGGCAGCAGACCCTGACTGCCAACCCGGTGCAGCGCCAAAACGTCGGCGTCAGACAGTCCTCCGGTCCCGCCCTGATAAGCGCGGCTCGAATCGACGAACCGATCGCAGATCACCCAGCGGCCGGCTTCGATCGCCGGGAGGATCAGCCGCTCGACATGGTCGGAGCGGGCCGCGGCAAACAGCAGGGCCTCGGCGCGCGGGTTCCAGCCATCACCTTCAGTTCCCAGCAGAAGCGCGCGGATTGCCTCGGCTCCGGCAGTTCCGCCCGGCTCGCGCGTGACCGTGCAGGCGATCCCGCGCGCTTCGAGCGCCGCCGCCAACAGCCGCGCCTGGGTGGACTTGCCCGCCCCTTCGCCGCCTTCAAATGCTATGAACTTGCCCCGTTTCATCGCAGCAGCCCTAGCAGGCCATTCACGATCCTGTCGATTGGCCCAGCCTTGTTCACCCCCCGCGCAGTGACCAGCGGGAGATAATGCACCGGCTGCCCTTCAACCTCGACCGCCAGCCCGGCCACGACCGCGCCTTTGACAAAGGGTGCGCGCAGCGGACCATAATAGACGATGCGGGTGGCGACCTTGGGCGCGGTGCCGCGCGGCACGGCTATCGAAAAGGCCCTTGGGGCAAACAGTTCGACCGAGCGGGCATCGCCGTCCTGCACCTGCGCCGAGCCGATTACTTCACCCGCCTTGAGCAGCGGGCGGCTGTCCCACGCGCCGTAGCCCCATTCGGCCAGACCGATCGACGCCTTGGCACGCAAGTCCTCGTTCTGGGCGCCGGCGATCACCAGCACCAGCCGCCGCCCATCACGTTCCACCGCGCCGAGGAAATTGAACCCCGCCTCAAAGGTGTGGCCGGTCTTGATCCCATCTGCACCGGGCAAGACGCTGGCGGCAAAGGGATCGTGGCTTTGCAAAGATTGCCCTCGCCACAGCATCGCGCGGTGGCCGAAATAGCGGCGATAGAGGACTGGATGTTCGGTCAGCAGGGCCTGGGCAAGGCGCACCAGATCGCGCGCGTTGACCCGGGTCTGGCCGTGGTCGGGAAAGCCGTTGGGCGTGGCGAAATGGCTGGCGTCCATGCCGAGCAAGGCGGCGCGGGCATTCATCGCCGCGGTCCAGGCCTCGGTTGATCCCAGCGCCCCTTCGGCCAGCTCCACGGCCGCATCATTGGCGGAAACTGTGGTCACGCCCATCAGCAGGTCGCGCACGCTGACTGCCTCGCCGCCGCGCAGCGCCAGCGTCGTCCCCTTGCCCGACCACCGCGCGGCGGTTTGCGGGCGGATGCGGTAGATGCTGTCTTCGGACAGCTTGCCCGCTGCCATCAGATCGAACGCGACCAGCGCAGTCATCGCCTTGGTGATCGAAGCCGGCAGGAACCTGCGCTCGGCATTGCGGGCATAGAGCGTCTGCCCGGCGGAAAGATCGACCAGCAAAGCAACCGGAACCCGCTCCACCAGCGGCGGCACCGGCTGCGCGGCCGGCGCCGAAACATCGCCCAGAACCTGAGCTGGCACCAGCGCGGCCAAAGCCAAAAACAGCGGCAATGCAGTGCGTTTCAAGGCAATCCCCGGGCGCGGCCATGCCGGCGGCAGGTGGCCCTACCCGGCGTGCTGGATTCGAGCCTCGCTATAGCCCGCGCCCTTGGCCTTCGCCAGCGCGGCCTCAGCCTCCGCGCGGGTTCGGAACGGGCCGATCCGCACCCGCCAGACGTTGCCAGCCGGGCTGATCGCGCCGCCAGCGCGGCCTGCCACGGCTTGGGCCCGTGCCTTGTCTGAGAACGCGCCCACCTGCACAACGAAATCGCCTTTGCCCTCCGTTTGCACCGGTGCCGATTTGGGCAGCGGCTTGGCGGCAGGCGTGGAAACGGGCTGCGCGGCGGGTTTGACGTCCGGCTTCGAGGTCGGTTTGGGCGATGGCTTCGTCGCCGGCTTCACAACTTCGGCTGGCTTCGCCGGCAATGGCAGCGTTTCGACCGGCTTTGGCACGGGCTGCGGCTGGGCCTGAGTCTGTGCCTCCAGACGGCGATTGAGCGCGGCGAGCAGGCCCTTGGGCGTGTCCATCCGGGCGGCAGCCGCACCGCCGGAGCGCAGCATGGCGCGCTCCTGCTCAGGCGGATTGACCCGCCGCACGCGCACTGGCGCCGAGGTCTGGCCGCTGATCCCGAGCTGGGCAGCGGCGCCCGGCGAAAGTTCCAGCAAGTCCTTCCCGGCCATCGGGCCGCGCCGTTCGAGCCGGACCAGAATCGTGCGCCCGCTATCGAGCGAGGTAACCTCGACATAGCTTGGCAGCGGCAAGGTGCGGTGTGCGCCCGAAATCGTCGCGCCGCCGGTTTCGCTGACCGCGGTCCGGCCAACCGCATCGTAATTCATTGTGTCAGCTGGAACATAGGTCACGCCATCGACCACGAACGGCGCGCCAATCACCATCGGGTAATCCGCGCGCGGCCCGGCGTTTTCAGCCGGCAGCGGGTCAGCGCTGGCGATTTGGATAAAGCTGCCGCACGCGGCCAGCATGGTCAGCGCCGCAAGCGGCAGGCGTCGTTCAACGGGAAATCTCATCTGCAAGCAACCCCACGGAGAGTGCGTAGTAGTTCGAGCAGTTGTACTGGAGGATAACCCTGTAATTCCCGGTTAACAGGAACGCGCCGGTATCGGGGCCATCGGGTTCGAACAACGTGGCCATGGTGCTGTCGCCGATGCCAGCCTGCGGCTGGATGCCCAGCGCCCGCCATTCGCCCACGGTGCGCCACTGCGAATGGCGGGCATGGACGCGCGCGCAGGTCGGCGCGTCGAGCCGGGGGGCAAGGCTGCCGCGATCAAACCCGGCGGGGATCGCGGCGCGCACGCCCCACGGCTCGCCCGCGCGCCAGCCCGCATCGCGGAAATAGTTGGCAATCGAGGCCAGGGTATCGGCGCGGCTGGACCAGATATCGATATCGCCATCGCCGTTACCGTCGCGCGCGAGCCGCAGATAGACGCTGGGGAGGAACTGCGGATTGCCAAAGGCCCCGGCCCAGCTCCCGCTCATCCGTTCACGCGGCACACCGCGATCGGCCATCTTGAGCAGGGCGATGAACTCGCCGGTGAAAAGCTCGCGGCGGCGGCCTTCATAGGCCAGCGTCGCCAGCGCGCGGGGCAGATCAAAATCGCCCTTGTAGCGACCATAATTCGTCTCGTGCCCCCAGATCGCCAGCATGATCTTGGCGGGAACACCGTATTCGCTCTCCAGCCGCGCGGCCTCGGGCCCGAGTTCAGCCAGAATTTTGCGCCCGCCCGCGATCCGCACCGCATCGACATGGGTGCGAATATAACCAGCGATCGGCGGCGGCGTGCCACTCGGGCTTGAGCCCGGCTGGGCTCGGTCAAGCGCGATCACGCGTGGATTGAGTTGCAGATCCGAAATCATCCGCTGGGTGGTCTGCTCGCTCACCCCTTCGCTGCGCGCGCGGGCGGCAAGCAACTGCAGGAAGCCCTGAAATCCGGCCTCCTCATCCACCTGCGCGCTCAGCGGCGGTGAGAATGCAGCGGTGGCAAGGACAAGCGAGGCAGCGAATTTAAAACGACGGATCAGACCCATGGCCGGACATTCGCACAACCCACGGCTGATGAAAACCGCTAAGGGCGTGACAATCCGCATCGCAGCGGCTAGCCGCACCAGACAACGGACAGGTGGCCGAGTGGTTTAAGGCAGCGGTCTTGAAAACCGCCGTGGGTGCAAGCTCACCGTGGGTTCGAATCCCACCCTGTCCGCCATTTTCACTATATTCTCAGATAACTTTCAACGCCTTAAAAGGCGCCCTTCGTGGCACCTCGGTCATCAGACGCGGGGCACGCCCAGCTGTTAGCCCAAATTCGCCCCGGATGAGCTTCAACAGCGTCTGCCTTCGCCCATTTGCGCAACTGCTGCAATTTTTCGAGCGAGTGCGTTGCACTGTGCTGGTGCATCCGTGCGCCCGTGTGCGGACCAAAACCACAACATCGGCCCTAATGTCCTTCTACCCTCGCGGCCGTCCCATTCTGGAGCAAACTCAGGCCAACCTCGGGTGGGAAAGCTCCGTACGGCAGGCATCCAAGTGATGCCGCGCAGCTCGAAACAAATAAAAAATTGCGAAATATTATATCTTTAGAGGCTGGCGCACGCTTGACAAAAGGTGCATTTTGGGAAGCCTCCTTGGCCGAGGCGACAATGGTTAACAACCTTGTAACCGCCTGTTCCCCCGCTTAGCAAAACATCCATAAGCGTGATGATTCGGTTCATTATGACGGTTATCTTGGACCGTCGTCGAACTGCGCTTTCATGTTTCAAACGGGGATGTACCTATGAAAAAGCTGAGCCTCTCGACGATCGCAACTGCACTCGTTGCCACCTCGCTCTCCCCATTGACCGTAGCCCCGGCCTTTGCCGCCACGGTGACCCCGACCGCGGACACGCAGGCCGCGATGCAGAGTTCTTGCGATGCATCCAAGCCTGCCGACACCAATGGCGTGACCTATGTCGCAACGCCGGACATCACCAATACCGTGACGGAGACGATTGAAACCAACCGCGTCACGATCGAAGACATCCCGAGCGGCATCCTGCTCGGCCAAACACCGTTCGCTTTCACCACCGGCTCGGAACACCGCAACGGCTACAGCGCCAACATCCACGGCGACTTCACCAGCGAAGCGACCTACAGCGGCGGCAAGCTGGTGCAGGAAGTAACCGAGGTGACCAACACCACCTTCACCTTCGGCTGCAAGGTCGTGAAGACCACCCGCGGCCAGACTAACCTGGCCCCTCCGGGACAGCAGGTTCCCGCGACGTTGACCAAAACCCAGATCGACGCCACCATCACCCGCCGCGAAGAAGTCTCGGCCCCGAACGTGACCGTCACTCTCCACGCCGAGAAAGTCATCTGCATCTCGCCGAAGAAGAACCCGGGCACCTGGACCAACCAGAACGGCTATTCCGGCACCTGCAGCACCGCGCTGTACAATGCGGTTGCGCTTGGCGGGCCGGTGCCGTCGAACTCGGTCCCCGGTGTGTCGCAGCTGCTGCCCAGCGCGCCGGACCACCAGACCGCGCTGCCGGAAGACCAGCTCTACTATCCGCAGCTGCCGAACGATCCGGAAGATTTCCTGACCGAAGCCTGATCGGCACCAGCGCACCGAAACAGGGCCGGCCCGCACCGCGGCGCCGGCCTTTTTCGTGGCCGGCGATGGGGCGCAAAATCGGGGCTTGGCGTTAGAGCACCTTGCGCAGCCCAAGGGTCAGCGTGCGCCCCACCGGTTCGATCAGGAACGGCTGGTAGCGCAGCGGGGTGGTCCCGGCTTCGTCCTCGACGCGCTGGCGGCTGTCGAACAGGCTGGTTGCCTGGACCGAGACACGCAGCCCCCGAGCCCAGCGCTGGTCACGCAGGATCGGCCCGAGGTTGGCAAAGATCCGCACGTTGATTAGCGTGCGATCCGCAAAAGTCAGGCGGCTGGGCGCTGCAGGCGTGCCGGTTGTCAGGAAGCTGGGTCCGCGAAACTGGCCATTGAGCTGAAGCCCGACCCCGCGGCTGGCCACCCCGGCGTTCACCGTTACCGTATGCCGCACCTGCCCACCGCCATAGCCGATGGCCCCGCCGCCCAGCAGGTCGATCGTCGGCAGGGCCGCACGGGCCCGACGGTTGGCGTTGAGCATCCAGTCGTGCGTGAGGTCGAAATTGACCTGTACCCCGCGCCCCTTGGTTGCCGCCGGGCCATCCGCGTCGTCTTCGCCGATGGCCGCGCCGCCGAACGTATGGCGCAGCTTGATCCCCCACCGCAGCCGCTCGCTATCGTCGCGCAGGAACGTGACTGGGCGCGCGTCAATTTGAACCAGCCTTCCGCCCGCATCGCGCACGAAGCGATCCGGAAATGCGGCCTGCGCCTCGGCACTGACCGGTGGCAGCGCGGCAAAGACGTTGCGGTTGGCCGTGCGCAGGTATTCGACGCTGGCCACCACATCGCGGCTGGCAAACGGCCGCAGGTTGGCCTGGACCGAAGCCGTCCGCCGCCGCTGGACCGGCAAGGCGGGGTTGCCCCCGGAAACACTGGCGACCAGCACCGTCTCCTGGCGGATGAAGTCGTAGGTGCGGAAATTTTCGATCACCACGACGGGATCGTTGAGCGCGCTGGCCGGGGGGGCGACTTCCTCTTCGAGGTAGGAGGCGCTGAGCGTCAGCGCCCGGCCGAGTTCGCCGTTCAAGGTCACGCCCCAGTCGCGCAGGGCACCCGAGTTGTCGAGCTTGTGCACCTGGCCGCTAAGATCGGCGACGAGGCTGCGCCGCTGCGGGCCCGTGCTGCGCAGCAATGGCAGCGTGAGGCTGCCCTGCGCCCCGATCTCGTCACGGCGAAGATTGCGCGCCGTGTTGATTACCCCTTCGGTCGTGCTCGCCGTCCGGTCGAACCGAGCCTGCCCCGTCGCCGCGACCTGCACCGCGCCGGCTGGCAGGTCGAACAACGGACCATTGGCGGAAAGCTGGAAACTGGTGCTGTCGCTGCGCGAGCGCGAACGATCGGAACGCACTTCGCCGAGGGTCGCGGGCGCGATGGGCGCGAAGGGATTGACCGCGCCGGAGAGGATACCGGCCTGCACCCCGCTGAAATCGTAATTGCGGTCGCTGGTCACGTGCATCACCCGGTGCACGAAATTGGCGCGCGCCGAGATGCCGAACGCCCCGATCCGGGTGTTGAGCGTCTGAGCCAGATCGACGTTGGTGAAATCCTGCCGGGTCCGCAACGGATCGCCCAGCATCGTCGCCAGCCCGACATCCCGCCCGAACGGGGAAAACGGCGAGCCGACCGGCAGCGTCAGCAGGACCGGGCTCAGCCCGCGCAGCGACAGCGATTCGTTGCGTTCGACCTTGGCGTTGAGAAACAGCGTGGTCTTGTCGCTCAACCGTTGGCTGACGTTAGCGTTTGCCGAATAGGCATTGGTGTCGCTGACGAGCGAACGAAAAGCGTTGGCACCGGCAACGCCCGGCACTCCCGCACTGGCCGCAAAACTGTCCAGCGTCGGCCGGTCAGTGCCCGCCGGCACGGCTGCCACGGTGACGATCCGCCCGGCCTGCGCACTCAGCAGCGGGTCGATTTCGCCGCCGGCCACCGGTATGGCGACGATATTGCCCAAGGGGGCAAATGGAACTGTACCCAGATCCGGGCTGATGTCGCGCTCGGTCTCGAACAGCGGGTCGATGTGGCTGGCGCGCAGCACCAGGCTCCGCCGATTGCTGTTGGCCAGCTTGAGCAGGTTGAGTTCGGTATCGCCGCGAAAGGCATCGCCCCGGGTCGAGCGGGCAAGCTGGGCACTGGGCGTGATCTGGCGGTAATCGGGCTTGATCACCACGTTGATCACCCGGCGCGACGGGCTTTGCCCCAGCCGGCTGGCGGCTGCCCGCGGCAGGATCTGGATTTTACTGACGGCCTCCACCGGGAGGTCGTTGATATCGTTGACCCCGGTGGCACGCTGGCCGTTGACGAGGACCACCGGCCCGTCCTCACCCGGCTGAATTTCCGAGGAAACCTGCTCGAGCAGCTGACCGACCGTGTCGAGGCCATAGGCATCGATGTCCTCTCGCCCGAGTTCGTCGTCTGCGCGTAGTCCCTCGAACGGCGATCGCGTGCGGGTGCCATAGACGACGATTTCGCTCGGCCCAGCGCTCGCGGCACCTTCGCTTGCATTCGGTTCGCTGGGCGAGGCCCATGCCACGTCTGGCATAGCGACCGTTCCAGCAGTCGCCGAGAGAATAACCATAGCGGTCCCTGAGGCGGATTTCATAATTGTCTTGAGCTTCCGTTTTTCAGTTCTGGCCGCTGTGCCGACACGATTGCAAAACAGGGTGACAGCTAAACGCCGCGCACCATAACCGCTGAAAAGTCGCCAATCCGTTACGACGCCACCCCTGCGCACCCCGGCCTTCGACGGGGACAGTGGATCGTCATACCTTCCCCAAAACAGATGTGCAGATTTCAAGGAGTTACCGCAAGCCTGTGAACGTCAGGGATGTCGGCAGTTGCCCCGACACGGTCGCAAACACGATAGGCGCGCGGGGTTGCGCGGGCTCTCAATCAATTCTTAGGCAAAGCTTTCTATCCAGCTGGTGGTTTTCCGGTTTTCAAGCCGGCCATCAGTCCTCCCCGGAGCTGGAGTTGAAAGATGCAAATCCATCACCTTGCGCTGATCCTTGCCGGCCTTGCGGGCCTGCTCGCTGTCTTGCTGTTCAAACTGGCCGTCGCCGTGCGCCAGCAGCGGCGCGGCGCGGTGTTTGCCGCGCCCAAGGCGCCGCGCGCGCCTGCCGTCCCGGACGCTGTGCCGGAAACAGCCGAGCCGCCGCGCCAGCGCAATCGGCAGATCGTGCCTGTCAGCGTAAGCGAGGCAGCCGTCCTAACCGAGGAAGCACAACAGCCTGACGACGATCAGGGCACCCTGACCGCTGATACCGCAAAGGATGCTCCGCGTGGGTTCTATGCCGGGGTCGAGGCCCGGCTGGCAGCACTGTTCGAAAGTTATGAGGCGGGCGAAACCAGCATCGCCGCCTATGCCGATGCCGTAAATGCCGAAGCCCGCGATGCCGAAGCCCACGATTCCGACCTTGCCGCGCAGGAAGCGGCTGGAACGCTGACCGGCGCGGAACTGGACGAGGCTCGGCAGGAAGCGGAGATGGCGCGCGAAGCGATCGCGTGGTGCCTCGACTGGGCTGAAGCGCAGCAAGAACACTCGGGCAGCCCGGCCGAGCCCGAAGCCGATCCCGGCTATTCCGCCGCCGCCTGACCGGCCGGCGGCTATCGCCGCTCCTTCAATCTGAAACCCGAACGGGCCGCGCGCGCATAGCCGCACGCGGCCCGTTTTAGTGTGGGAAATCCATCCGGCAAGCAGGCGGCAAGATCTTGCCGGCCTCCTTTCTGCCGCTGTGCCGAAAACGTTTACGTTCCAGCAATATCCGTCCGGTATGCCGCCTAATTGGTTTTACCTAGTTGCGCATGGCGCCGGCTTCAAAGTGCCGGAAATGCGCGACTTTGGCAGTTCGCGGATCGGATGGGGCTCATGGGTGCAGTGCGACAGTGGCGGAGCAGCCTGCTCAGGGACACCGGCGGCAACGTTTTGCCGATGGCGGCAATGTCGATGGTGGTAATGGCCGCGCTGGTCGGCGGCGGGGTCGACATGAGCCGCGCCTACAAGGTCCAGAACCGGTTGCAGAACGCCTGCGACTCCGGCGTGCTCGCCGGGCGCCGCGCCGTAACCACCAACGGGTTCGACAGCGTCGCCCAGGCGCAGGCCAACCGCTTCTTCACCGTCAATTATGACGAGCAGGGCCAAGGCACCACCAGCACCACCCACCTCTTCGCGGGCGACAGCCAGGGCAACTCGATCGGCGGGCACGCCTCCACGCAGATGCCGATGCTGATCATGCAATTGTTCGGGCATGGCTCGATGACCGTCGCGGTCAACTGCGCCTCGACCATGGGGGTCGGCAACAGCGACGTGACCATGGTGCTCGACGTGACCGGATCGATGGGCTCGTCGCTTGGCTCGGGCACCCGGCTCAGCGCACTGCAGACCGCGATGAAGAACTTTTATTCGACCGTCGCGACCGCCAGCCAGGGCACCAATGCCCGGATCCGCTATTCGTTCGTGCCGTTCAGCACCACGGTCAACGTCGGCCGGCTCCTGACCAATCTCAATCCCGATTACCTGGTCAACCAGACCACGATCCAGTCGCGCGTGCCGGTGTTCAGCACGGTCACGCAGACGGTGTTCGCGGGATGGGAAGATCCGGTTTATACCAACACGTCGAGCTATGGCTCATCGTCGAACTCTTCGACCAAGCAGCTCAACAACACCCAATATTCGACCTCGAGCGCCTGCACCGCCGCGATGCCCGCTGCCACCGCGTGGGCCAACAACGGCGCGGCTTCGACCAGCACCAGCACCACCAACAACGGCGACGGCCAGAAGGTGGTCACCACCCGGGTCGACCAGCCGCAGATCATGACGACCTATCTCTGTCAGAAGAGCGGGTCGAAGTATTACGTCTTCTACTACACCACCAGCCGGACCTACACGACCTACAGCTACGCTACGAGCAATCCGATCTACCAGACGGTGACGAGCCAGGTGTTCAACCACTACGACTACCGTCCGGTGGTCTATGACGTTTCGGCCTACAAGAACTTCCAGACGGTCACCTCGCCCACCGGAACCAACGGGGCCTCGGTCTCCTCTACCTGGGCGGGCTGCATCGAGGAACGCAGCACGGTCAACACCGGCACGATCGAGTATTCCAACCTCGGCGGCATGGACCCTTCCGACGCCTACGATCTCGACATCGATTCCGAACCGACCTCGGACAATGCCACCAAATGGTCGCCGCTTTGGCCTGACGTGGCCTATTGGCGCAACACCGTGGCGGTCAACACCAGCGGCAGCAAAGCCGCGTCCTATTGCGTGCCCGAGGCCCGCACGCTTCAGACGATGACGCAGAGCACGTTCAACGCCTATGCCAATTCGCTGACCGCGCAGGGCAACACCTATCTCGACATCGGGATGCTGTGGGGCGCGCGCCTGTCCTCGCCCGACGGGATGTGGAGCGATCTGATCAACGAGGCGCCAGCTAATGCCGGCAACGTCAACCGCCACATCATCTTCATGACCGACGGTTTCCAGGAAGCCTCGAACAGCACCTACCAGGCCTATGGCATGGAATTTCTTGACCGGCGGATCACCTCCGATGGCAGCGTGACTCAGGAAAACGCCCGCCACAGCCTGCGCTTCCGCGCGGTCTGCGAAGCGATCAAGGCCAAGGGCGTGCGCGTCTGGGTGATCGGCTTCACCTCGGGCCTGACGGCCGACCTTGCCGCCTGCGCTTCGCCCAACAGCTCCTATACCGCCAATGACGCGACCCAGCTCAACACCGCGTTCCAGGAAATCGCCAAGCAGGTCGGCGAACTGCGGGTGCTGTCATGAAGCGGCTGGCGGCCTTCGCCTCCCCTCGCCGCCTGCTGCGGCGGATCGCCCGGGCGCGGCGCGGCATTGCCGCGACCGAGTTCGCCATGGTTGCGCCGATGTTCATCATGATGATCATCGGGATCTTCGATCTGGGGCAGATGGCCTATGGCCTCGCCGTGCTGAACGGTGCGGTGCAGAAGGCGGCGCGCGATTCCTCTCTGGAAACCGCCAACACGCTTTATGCCGACACGATGGTCAAGGCGCAGGTTCAGGGCATTTTCCCCGGCGCGACATTCCGCTCGACCCGCACCAGCTATTACGACTTCGTCGACATCGGCCGGCCCGAGCGCTGGAACGATGCCAACAACGATGGCGACTGCAACAACAACGAATCCTACGTCGATGAAAACGCCAACGGCCAGTGGGATGCCGACATCGGGCTCGATGGCAACGGCGGAGCCAACGACGTCGTCGTCTATCGCTTTACCGTGCGCTACAAGCCGGTCTTTGCCATTCCCTTCATGCCCGAACAGTGGAACCAGCGCAGCCTGACTTCCACCGCGATCCGCAAGAACCAGCCCTTCGCCAACCAGGAAGGTTATGGCTCGGGCGCGGGAACCTGCTCATGATCCGGCGCGCCCCCGCCAAGCCGCGCATCCGCCGGATGCTCAGCGCGCTGCGCCGCTCGACTTCGGGCACCGCGGTGATTGAGTTTGCGATCGTGCTGCCGATCCTCTCGACCCTCGGGATGTACGGGATCGAGGTCGCCTACATGTCCTCGGTCAACATGCAGATCAGCCAGATCGCGCTGGAAGTGGCCGACAACGCCTCGCGGCTCGAACAGACCAACAATGCCAGCGTCGCCCCCACCGTGACCGAGGCCGACGTTGATTCAGTGATGACGGGCGCGGTTCGTGCTGGCGACAACTTCCGCTTTTCGAACAACGGCCGCGTGATCCTCTCAAGCCTTGAAAAGGATCCCGCCACCGGCAAGCAGTTCATCCACTGGCAGCGCTGCGCGGGATCGATGCTGATCGCCTCGCACTATGGCAACGACACCGACAACAACGGGCTCAACGGCGGGACGCTGACTGGCATGGGTTCGGGAACGACCGCGGTTCAAGCACCGGCCGGGATCGCGGTGATGTTCGTCGAGGTGTTCTACGACTATCGCGGGATTTTCGGGACGCTGTTCGTGCGCAACATGCGCTTCCACCAGGAAGCCGCCTATATGGTGCGCGACAGCCGCGACCTGCGCGCCTCGAACGTATCGGGCATCACCGGCGGCGGCGGCAGTTCGCACTGCTAAGGAAAATGGACGCGCACCGCTTGGCGCGCGTCCATGATTGCGTTGCCCCTCAGGCCGCAGCCGGCATCAGCTTGCCCGCCAGCCACTTCACGGCTTCAACGAACAGCGCGAAGAAGATCCCCCCGCCAACCGTGGCAAGGCACAGTTCGATCCAGTTGACCTTGAGCTGGACCAGCGGCGCCGCGGCAACCGTGACATAGAGCATCGTCGATGCGTTGACGAACAGCGGCAGGGCTTTCAGAATATCCAGATAGAGCGCGAGGATCAGCAGCAGCAGGCCGACCAGCAGCCCGGCCCCGCCATAGTTGGTTGCGCCATAGAGCAGCCCCCAGGCCAGTCCGATCCCGACCAGCGCGCCGATCAGCGCGGCGGGCAGACGCTGCACCGACAGCTGCTCGACATTGGCCCAGTACCACAGCATCAGAAAGCCGCCGAACAGCGAGACTTCCGACAGGAAGTGTCCGCCGATCATCGCCCAGGCGACGATTGCGACCAGCACGACCAGCAGGATCCCCAGTCCCACCAGCGCCCCCGGCGCGGGCGGCGTTTCAGCAGTAGCTTGCGAAGGATTGTTCATTGATGGCTCCTCTCCCCGGCGCCATTGCGGCGTCCTCGGTTCGGTGAGTAGAGCCCAATTGGCGCGGGCGCGCCAGCCCTCTATTTACAACGCTCTAGCGGTCGATGCCGAGGAACGAGAAGGTGCCCGCATCAAGCTTGAAGCGGACCGAGGCATAGATCCCGCGATTGGTGTTGTGCGCGGCAGAAAAGTCGCGGTCGCGGTAGCCCGTGACATTGTAGCCGGCGACCAGCAAGACATCCTTGCTCGGGCTGAAGCCGATTTCCGGACCGAACGAGAAGTTGGTCGCGCCTTCCGACAGCGCGGCCCGCACCGATCCGCGCGCGCCGATGTCGAACTTTTCGGTCACGCCGTAGCGGGCATCGAACCCGCCGATCAGCGTAGTGCCCGCGAGGTCGAAGCCTTCGACCCGGTCGAAATTGTGGCGCACCGCGCCAAACAGACTGACTTCGCTGCGCTGGACAAAGGCATCGCCGTCACGGTCACGCGGCGACCAGTCGAGCGAGACCGAGCCGATCACCCGGGTCGACCGGGCATCGCCCGAAACGGTCAGCACCGCGCCGCCGATCGGCCCGGCCTCGCCGGCGGTGGCATTGGTTACGCGATCGGCGCGCAGTTCGCCCTTGGCCAGCACCGCGATATCGGACTTGGCCGGGCGGTGCGCCAGCGCCAGCGCGGCGTTGATGCTGTTGGTGGCGGCGCCCGCGGCAGCATCGGCCCGGGTCCAGCTGAACGCGCCGCCCAGCATGGTGCCCTCGCCCAGCTGGCGGATTGCGCCAAGCGTCAGCCCCTTGTTGTCAACCTGTTCACCGTCGCGCCATTCGCCGCGCCCGGTCAGGCTCCAGCGCCCATCGCGCCAGGTGCCGCCCAGCGTCAGCGCGGTAAAGTCTTCGGTCAGCGTGCCCGCTTCGCTGAGCAGCCCGCCGCTCGCCGCCGGGTGACCGGCATTGACGAGATGCGAGGCATCGAAATTGCCCAGCGTGCGGCTGCCATCAAGCGTGGCGTCGATCGTCAGCCGCTTAGACAAGTCGAGCGACTGGGCCAGACCGAAAGCGGCGAACGAACGCTTGCCATATTCGGCAATGTCCTGCTGCCCGACATTCGAGGTCAGGCGCGCGCCCTGCCACGGGCTGAGTTCGAACCCGGCGCGCGCGGTGCGGGCATTGACCGTCTTGCCGCGCGCAAATTCATAGCTGCCGACCAGGCGCAGATCCGACTTCACTGCATAGCGCAGGGTCAGGCGGTGGCGTTCGGGCAGGTCGAGCGATTCCGCCTGATCAAGCGCAATGCTCGATGCCGCGGCAACTTCAAGGCGGTTGTCGAGCAGGCGCTGGGTCACCCCGCCTTCGAGCACGGTCGAACCGGCGCGCTGGCTGTCGCCCAAGGTGTCCTGCATCGTGGTGATGCCAATCCGCGCATCGCTGCGTTGGGTGCGATAGAGCGCGCCCAGTTGCAGCGCCGTGCGGTGGGTCGCATCGGTCAGGCTGGCATCGTCCCAGGCGCTGACCGAATAGGAAAAGGCCTCGGTCAGCTGGTAGCGCGCATCAAGGCCCAGCTTGCGCCGGCCGCGCTCCGCGCCCGAGGTCTGGCCCAGGCCAAATTCACGCTCGGCGTAGCGGGCATAGGCCAGCACATCGAGCTTGCGCGAATGATGCTCGGCCTCGACCAGCCAGGCCAGCGCGCCCTCGCCGTCATTGCCGCTCATCCCGGCTTCGGCGCGCAGTTCGGTGTTGGCCGCGATCCGCGCGCGCACATCGATCGCGCCGAGCGTGGTGCGGCTGTTGCCGTTGGCGCTGGTATCGGTGATCGCGCTGGCGCCGATGCGGATCGCCCCGCCCGCGCCCGTGATGTCGGCGCGCAGCCCGGCGTTGATCTGGCCGCCGGTGGCGGTGTCATCGAGTTCGAAATCGATCACTGCGAACTGCGGATTGAGATCGGCATCCCGGCTCAGCAGCGGTTCCTTGAAAGTGATCGTGCCGGCCAGCACATCGAGGTCATAGTCGATAAAGCGGATCAGGCTGCGGCGCGAGACGATCACTTCCGACCGGAAGCGGTCCCGCACTTCGATCGCCACGCTTTCGCTGCCCGAGATGATCGCGCGGCTCGACAGGCGGTAAGGCCCGCTGATCCCGCCGCCCTGGAATTCGTCGCGACGATGGGTCGAGGCGATCCGCGCGGCAAACCCGGCGGCGTGGAACGCCCCGGTCGAAACTTCGCCGCGCAGGCCGGTCGCGGTGCGAGCATAGCGGGCGAGCTGGACCTGATCGAACCCGGTTTCAAAATCGCCGTAAAGCGCGGTGGCATGCTTGCCTTCGATCCGGGCATAGAGCTTTTCGCGGCTGGCGGCATCGAACCGGCGGTCCGAGCCATCGGCAAAGACGGTGTAATAGGCCCGCGGATCGATCGCGCCCATCAAGCGCTGGTCATCGCGCTGCTTGGCGCTGTCATAGGCCACGGTCATCAGCAGCGACTTGGCGATCGGCCCCTTGGCATAGACCGCCACGCGCGCACGGCGGCCAAGATCGCTGTCAAAGCTGCCGGTGTGTTCCATCGTATCCGCAACATCGCGCGCGCCCAGAGTGCCTTCGCCGAGGCCGACCACGGTCCAAGGCTGCTGACCGGGCACGACCCAGGCATCCAGTTCCTGACGGCGGCGCTGCTGGGCGTCGGCAAAGGTGAATTCCATGTGCAGCTTGCCGCTCGCCATGGTCGGGGCAAGTTCGACATAGGCAATGCCATCGTCGCCGCGCACCAGCCAGCGCGGCGCGGCGCGGCCCAGCCCCGAAAGCGCGCGCGACTGCATGGCGTCAAGCGCTTCGGCGCTTTCGTAAGGAGCGCCGAGCGCAAATTCGCCCGACAGCCCGGCATGAACCGGACGCCCCGTGCGATCGAGCACGCGCAGCGCCAGCACCGGGCGGGTGACGCCATCGGCAATCAGACGGCTCTGCGCGGGCAGCAGTTCCACGCGGGCGGGCGTCGCGGCAAAATGAACCTCGCGCTCCAGCACCTGCAGCTGCGCGCCGCGTTCGCTGCGGACCACGGCCTTGAGCCGGGTCACTTCGCCATTGAGCGGGATCCCGCGCCACAGGCTTACCGAATAACGGCCACCCGGCGCGCTGCGGGTGCCTTCAAAGGCCACCGGATCGACTGCCTTGCCATCGACCAGCAGCTCGATCTTCTCGGTCACGCGGTGGCGGATGGCCACCCGAACGGCGGGAGCGCGCGGATTGTGGTCGGCAGCCGGGAACAGAAAGTCGGTGGGACCATCGCCCAGCGTCAGCCAGTCGATATCCGCACCGGCGGCAGTGCGCTGGGCGGCAACCTCATCCTTTTCGGAATTTTTATCGCTGTTTTGCAGCTTGTTGATCACGAAAGCTAAAGTTACTTGCGCATAGAAATCAGCCACCAGCACTTCGCCGCCCTGGCCGATCACGAACCGCGAGCTGGCGCTGCCCGCGCTGCGGGTCGAACGGGTGCAATCAACGAACTGGCCGCCAGCCGGAAGGGTCGAGGTCAGCGCCTGAACGACATGGCTGCCCGGAACCAGCCCGGCAAAGTGGTAGCGCCCATCGGCATCGGTCACGGCAAAGCTGCCATCCTCCAGCACCACCCGCACGCCCGGCACACCCGGCGCGCCCTGCTCGGCGCTGCAGGTACCTGCGATCACCCGGCCGACCAGCGTGGTACGCGCGGCCAGATCTTCGCGTTCGATCCGCACGGTGGCGCTGGTGGTGGCGCTGATCCCGCGGGCATCGGTGGCCGTGGCGACGTTGATCGCCTGACCGGCATTGGCATTGGCGCGGATGGTCATAGCGTAGCTGACCGTGCGGCTGGCGCCCGGCGCAATCGTGCCCAGCGCCACGCTCAGCGTGCGGCCATCGGGCGAAACGGTGACACTGGCGGGAGCCGCGACGCCATCGACGCGGACGCTGCCACCGCGCAGCCGCAGCTGCGAACCCGGCCGGTCGACCAGCACCACCCCGCGCTGCGGACTGCGGGCATCGGCGTTGTGGACGGTAACCTTGTAGAACACGACATCGCCGGGCAGCGCGGTGGCGCGCGAGGCGGTCTTGGTCAGCGCCACGGCCAGCGCCGGGCGATCGAGCGGAACGTCAACGCGCACCGCCGCCGGACCAGTCAGGGTCAGCGGCTTGCCGAACGAGGCCGAGATGATCGTGAACGGCAGCCCATCGGGGCGGCGCAGCGCGGCCAGGTCGGCATAGGTCGCCGCCGAAGGCGCCGCATAGGGCGCGGGCGGTTCGATCACCAGGCGGTAACTGCCGAGCGGCGTGAACGGGAACCGGTATTCACCGGGCAGCATCGCGTGCGATTGCCCTGCCCCGTCGATGATCGGCGAACCGCTGATCACGCTTGATGGCCAGGGCGTAGTGCCATCATCACCAAACACGCGGGCGGGTGCGCCGCTCTGGGCGTCAACCAAGGTGACGCGGGCGCCGCTGACGGGCGAGCCATCGGCGCTGTCGAAGACCAGACCGAACGGGTCAGCCAGAACGACGATGTCGGCGGTGGCGATCGGCACCTGGTTGCCGGTCTTGCTGCATTCGATCGAGACGTGATCGCCAGCGGCCACGCTCAGGCGGCAATCGCCGTGCTGGGGCTGCGGCGGGATCGAGCTGGTTTGGATCGCGGCGATGAACACGCCGGTGTTCGCGCCGGTTTCGTAAACCGTGAGGACTTCGCGGTCGCCAGCGGTGGTCACCAGTGTGGCGGTGGTGGAATCGATCACGCCGCGATCAAGGTTCGAAGCGGCATCGACGAGGCGGAAGATCAGCACATCGCCGATCCGCACGGAGCCGGACTTTTCGAGCGAGGACACCGTCGCCGGGCTGGTCGACCCGTTGAACACAATCGGGTTGCCGCCGCACAGCGAGGGCGAGAAGGTCAGCGCCTGAGTGCCATCGGGAAACAGTTGGTAGGTGTCGATGGTCGCAGCCGACTGCTGGACCGAAAAGGCCACGGTATTCGACGCCGTGGCAAAGGCGCGGCCCTGATCAGTCCAGGTCGCCGCTGCCGTATTGGTGATGGTCTGCGCCTGGGCCAGGGACGCACCGCCCAGCAGCGCTGCAAGCAGCGCCAGGAGCAGGATCGCAATTTGCCGGACGTTGGCCATCGCTCGTGTGGGATGCGGTGGCGGGCGGCGCAACTCGGTTACGCCGCCCGGAACCTTGGTCAGTTGATCGTCGCGCGGAAGCGCAGCGTCTTGGTTTCGTTGGCAGCCACGCTGGTCAGCGTGCCGCTGACCGCGCCGCTGGCATAGGTGCCGCCCGCCGAACCATCGGCATTGCAGGCGCCCGAGGTCACGGTCCCGCCCAGGAAAATGCCATAGGCCGAGCTGTAGGTGACTTCGGTCGGCACCGGGTCGTTGATGACCACGGTGGATGCCGTTGCACTGCCCGCGGCGTTGGCCACCACGATGCAGTATTCGATCGTCGCGCCCGGGATCGCCTTGGGATTGGTCGTGCCGTTCATCGGGTCGGAAATCACCTTCCCGATCTTGGTGATGGTCAGCGCAGCGGCCAGCACGGTGTAATCGTCCTTGGCCGAGAAGGCGGTATCGCGGCTGGCATCGGTTGCCCCGGCGCCATCGGCAAAGACCGTGTCGACGGTCGCAGCCGTATCGGCGGCGGTGGTTTCGACGAGAGCCACGCCAAGACTGCCTGCCGTCCCGCTTTCGCGGCCCGTCGCGGTCAGCGCCACGGTGGCATTGGCGCCGGTGGTCAGGCTGAGCGGAATGTTGCCCACCACGAACACCGTCTTGCTGGCATCGGCGGCCAGTTCGTCAAGATAGGTCACCGCGGTATCGGTGCCGGCATCGTAGCTGCCGTTGGCATTGGTATCGACGTAGATCGTCACCCCGGTCAGGTCGAAAGTGTCGGTGCCCGAGTGGGCGCCGGCCCCGCCGCTCTGCTGGGCAACCGCCAGCGAGAAGTCGAGCGCGGCATTCGACAGGTTGGTGACCGTGAAGGCAGTGACCGCCGCGGACTGGCCGGGCGACACCTGCGTGGTGGTCGAGCCAACCTCGGCCACGGTGACGTTGACCTTGCGGTCGACCTTGAAGCTGGTCGATGCGCCGGTCGCGGTCTGGGCAACGCCGCTGACCTGATAGTTCACGGTCACGGTATTGGTGATGGTCGTGCCCGCCAGCGTTCCTGACGCCAAGGCGGGACTGGCCCAAAGGGAAACCAGCGCAGCCGCGCCGGCAGTCCCTAGCAGTCTGAATGACTTCATCATGGCTACGTCCCCATTATCGTTCCTGGTCCGCGCAGAATTCCGCCCGCAGTCCGAAGCGGTTCAACCTCGTGTCAGCGCACGATCGCGTTGTAGGTCAGAGTGCCCTGCGCACCGGGCGCGAGGGTCGAGAGCATCCAGCGCAGGTGCGTGACGTCGCTCGACTGAGCCGGACGCGTGCCGCCCTGCCCGTTGGCCAAGGCCAGCACCGCGAGCTTGCCCCAGTTCTTGCCGCCATCGACCGACACTTCGAGCGTGCCGGCGCCCTCGGGAGCCAGCATTACGCCTTCGGGCACCGGATTGGTGACGACGAAATTGCGCACCGCAGCGGCGCCCGCATTGCGATAAGCGGTCGAGAAGATCAGCCGGTCGCCCGGCACAACCACTTCAGGTTCGCTCAGCACATGACGCGCGGCGCCGTTTTCGGTAACGAGACGGTCGATCTTGACGTCGCCCTTCAGCTCGACCGGCTGGGCGGTCTGCGCCATGGCGCCAGTGGCGGTAACAGCGGCGAACAGTGCGCCGGCAAGTCCAAGGATCCGGAAAGCCTTCATGGTGGAACTCCTCAGTTGATCTTGACGTCAAAGCTGACGGTGCGGGTGTTGCCGCCGGTGACCGTGCCCAGGTTCACGTCGATGCCGCTGGCCGAAGCCACGCCCTGATCGCCGTCGCTGGCATCGGTCAGCGCCGCGCCCTGCAGCTTGAGCGTGCCTGCCTGGTATGTGGTGCCGGCCGGGATCGCGTCGGTCACATGCAGGCTTTCGGCCTGGCCGGTGCCCGAAACGGTCGCGACCAGCGAATAGGTGATGACCGCGCCCGGAACCGGCTGCGCGCCGCCGAACTGGTCGACCAACACCGCAGACTTGGTCAGGGCAACGCCGGCAAGGCTCGCCACGATCGCATCGAGCCCCGAGGCCGAAGCCCCGCTGGCGCCGACCACGGCATCGCCGCCGCCCGCGCCCTGCCCGGCAAACGAGGTGCCCGGCGTGCCGATCCCGGTCACGGCCTCGGCAGTAAGACGGATCTGGCTGTTCTGGCCATCGGTGGCGCTCGCCGGGAGGTTGACGATCGCAAACAGGCGCAGCGAACCATCCGCCGCAATGGCGGGAGTTGCCGTGCCATTGGCGAGGATCTGGTCAACGCCCGGATCGTAGGTGCTGTTGCCGTTGGTATCGATCGCGATGGTCTGGATCGTCGCGTCGAACTGATTGCCCGCAACCGCCGGATCGACCAGGATCCGGAACGCCTCGCTGCCGTTGCCCGTATTCGTGACCGAATAGGACAGCACGGCCGAGGTCGATCCGGTCGGCACCGGCGCGACGGTCAGCCCCGCAACGGCCACGTCGAGCAGCTCGTCGACCTTGACCGAAACGGTGTTGGATTGCACCGTTCCAGACGAGGCCCCCGAGGTGAACGTCGCGGTTGCGATGTTCTGGATGACGGTACCCGCGGTCACCCCGGCAGCGCTGGCGCAACCGGGAAACGCGGCGATGGTGAATGCCGTGGCCAGGCCAAGAGCCGGGCGCAAGCGATGTGCGAAATTTCGGTTCATGCTGTGCGCTTATCCCGTAAAGATGAAACTCCCGGCGGCGGTTCACCCCGGGTTTTCCCGCAGTGCCGGCACAAGACAGCGTCAACCTGGGGGATGCCTGCCGCCGCGTTATTTGCCGCGCCTCGCATCCCGTTTCAGGCTCACGCCGCACCCGTCCCGCAGGATCGCCAAGCGGCAATCGCTGCCCCGACAGGAGCTTCCGTTAACCTTAACCCTAGGGTCTAAACCTAAATTTTAGGTTACTTTACGGAGGTGATTTTGGGCTTTTCTCAATTGATTACGCCGCGGAATCGGACTGCGAAGGCATTGCCCGCCCCCAGTGATCCGGCGCTCGCGGTAATCGTCGTTCCGCTGATCGAGGCGCCGAAGGGATCGCTTTCATCCGCCCCGGCATTGTCATCGTCCTCAGCGGTCACCGCTCCGCCGCAGCTGGCGCCCGAAAGCAGCGTGCCAGCGCCATAGGTAAAGCTGGCCGGAAGCGGGTCGGTCGCCACCAGGTTGCTCAAGGTGGCGAGGCCCGTGTTGGTGATCAGCACGCAATATTCCATCACCGCGCCGGGAATGGCCTTGGGATTGGTGCTGCCGTTGACCGGATCGGACAGCACCGAGCTGACCTTGGTCACCCCGATCGACACCGGCGGCTTGCAGAACGTGACGTCATGCAGGGTCACGGCTTGCTGGCCGGGATCGGCGGGCGCGGCCGAATGGTTGCCGTAGCTCACCGTGATCGTATCGATGAGGCTGGTGAAAGTGACCACGACGTTGCCGTTGGCCTGGTTGTCCGCCGAAGTGGCGTCACCATAGGCGCTGTTGCCAATCACGTAGTTCGAAATGCCGTTGGTCAGCACCGGCAGCACGGTATTGCCATTGAAACTGCCGGTCACCGTCACCCGGTCGGCAAACTGGCCGGCGGCATAGTCGACGTCAAAGACGGTAAACTGGGCACCGGCAGCCGGCTGTGAGAGCGACAGCGTGGTCGTCACCTCGCTCGCCTGGCTGGTGAGGTTGACCAGTTCCATCAGCGAATATTGCGGCGATGCCAGCCCGCCGGTGACCACGTTCTGCCGGGTTGGCGATTGCCCGCCATAGGTCGCGTTGCTGAGGAACGCCCCCGGATTGGCGATGGTGAGGCCAAGCGTGCCGATCCCCGTAACGGCAAAGCTTCCCGCCGTGCTGCCCGCCGTCCACGCGGCGGTATCCCAATCGAACAGCGCGGTCCCCGCGGGGCAGGTCAGCATCGGCGGGGTTCCCGCCGTGCGCGTGCCCGCAACGGTCAGGCTGGCGCTGGCATAGTCATCCTCGCCCACCACGCCGTTGTTTATAGTTGAATCGAGGTCTTGAATTGATGATGCTGTAATTTCAGCACTATTCTTGATTGACGCACCAGAGCTGGCGGTCACGCTCGCGGTGATCGTCAGGCTCGCGGTCTGGCCGGGGGCCAGCGTGCCGACCGACCACGTGCCCGTAGCGCTCGAATAGGCGCCGCTCCCGCTCGCGCTGACAAAGCTCAGCCCGGCGGGCAACAGGTCCGTCACCACGATCCCATTGGCCGAACTCGGCGAGGAGGCCGCATTGCTCACGGTCAGGGTGTAGCTGACGCTGGCTCCGCTGGCCGGCGCGGCATTGCTGACGCTCATCGCCAGCGAAAGGTCGGCATAGGCGGTGGGCGCCTGAGCGAGATAGAGATCGGCCTGATAGAAGGTACCCGAATCCGCCGCATATTGATCGCAGATCTCCAGCGTCCAGGTGCCAGCGGCATTCTGCCCATCAAAGGCCGACAGCGCTGAAGCCGGGCTGTAGCTGGCATTATAGGGCGGCACTGCAGTGGTCGCGGTGGCGGTATCGTTGGCGGTATAGGCGGTGACGGCGCTCGAAGCCTCGTCATCCAGCACGGCGTTGAAATTGTCGCCGCCGTTGGTGTTCGATGCCGCCTGCAGCGTCACCCGGGTGTTCGCCGGGGACACCAGCGTCACAGCAAGATCGCCGCGATAGGTGTGCGCCAGCAGCAGGCCGAGATTGACGTCGGCCACGGTAAAGCTGCTGCTGACAGTAAAGGTCCGCTTGAATGGATTGCTGCACGGCGATGCCGTGTCGCTGATCGCACCCGCGGCGCTGTCAGTGGTGTTGGTATAGCGGTTGATCGTCTGGGCATGGGCGGCCTGCCCCACGCCCCACAGGCAGGCAAGCGCGCTTAGCGCGGCAAACCGCAACCATGCGCCCAGAGCCGTGGCGGCGCGTTTCCAGAAAGTTGCCAGCCCCATACGCGCATATACTGAACACGCAGGGTAAACAGGCCGTTAATTCGCGCCAAAACGGCACGCCGGGTTCACCGGCACCGCGCTGGTAACCAAATCGCAAGGGTTGGCACCTAGCCGAGGGTCCATGAACTTCCACGCCGTTCCTCAACCAAGCACCTATGACCGTTCGACCCGCGCGGCGATCGGCCTGATATGCGAGGCACGCCAGGGCACCCGCCGCTGGCAGGTGGTGCGGCTCGACGATCTGTCGGAGCGCGGCTTTCGGCTTGGCAATTTCAACGGGCCCAGCCCGCAGCTGCCAGTGAGCATCCGCATCCCGGGGATGCAACTGCTCAGCGCCAACATTCGCTGGGTCCGCGGCGACAGCGTGGGCTGCGAATTTGCGAGCCCACTGCACGTCGCGGTGTTCGAACACCTCGCCCGGACCCTGCGCGGAGACTAAGCCCCGCGCCAGGGTGGGCGATCAGATGTGGATGGCGCGGCCGTAGGCGGCCAGCACGCTTTCGTGCATCATTTCCGAGAGCGTCGGGTGCGGGAACACCGTGGTCATCAGTTCGGCCTCGGTGGTTTCGAGCGTCTTGCCCACGACATAGCCCTGGATCAGCTCGGTCACTTCGGCGCCGATCATGTGCGCGCCCAGCAGTTCGCCGGTCTTGGCGTCGAACACGGTCTTCACGAAGCCTTCCGGCTCGCCCAGTGCAATCGCCTTGCCGTTGCCGATGAACGGGAAATTCCCGACCTTCAGCGTATAACCGGCTTCCTTGGCCTTGGCCTCAGTCAGCCCGACGCTGGCGATCTGCGGGTGGCAATAGGTGCAGCCCGGAATGTTGCGCTTGTCCATCGCGTGGGGGTGGACATCCTTGTTGCCCAGCGCCTGGGCAATCGCCTCGGCCGCGATCACGCCTTCATGGCTGGCCTTGTGGGCAAGCCACGGCCCCGGGGTAACGTCCCCGATCGCCCAGATCCCGGCAACGTTGGTGCGGCACAGGCCGTCTGCCTGAATGATTCCACGTTCCGATTTGATTCCAAGAGCTTCAAGGCCAATGTTCTCAGTATTTGGAACAATCCCGACCGCCACGATCACGTGGCTGTACTCGGCCTCGGTCACCTTGCCATCCTGGCCCTTGAGCTTGGCCTTGACGCTCTTGGCGCCGACATCGAGGCTTTCTACCCCGGCACCGGTCATGATCGTCATGCCCTGCTTCTTGAGCGCCTTTTCGAGGAACACCGACACATCGGCATCCTCGACCGGCACGATCCGGTCCATCATCTCAACGACGGTAACTTCCGCCCCCATATCGTTGTAAAAGCTCGCAAATTCGATCCCGATCGCACCCGATCCGATGACCAGCAGCTTGCTCGGCATTTCGCTCGGGGTCATGGCGTGGCGATAGGTCCACACCCGCTTGCCATCGGCCTTGGCGAAGGGCAGATCGCGGGCGCGGGCGCCGGTTGCCACGATGATGTGCTTGGCGCCGAGCGTTTCGGTGCCCTTGTCACCCTTCACTTCGAGCTTGCCGGGAGCCAGCAGGCGCCCCTCACCCATGTGAACGGTGATCTTGTTCTTCTTCATCAGGTGCGTGACGCCCTGATTGAGCTGCTTGGCCACCCCGCGCGAACGCTTGACCACCGCATCGAGATCGGCCCGGATGTTGTCCGCCGCCAGGCCATAGGCCGCCGCGTGCTGCATCTGGTGATAGACTTCGGCCGAGCGCAACAGCGCCTTGGTCGGAATACAGCCCCAGTTGAGGCAGATCCCACCCAGATTTTCGCGCTCGACAATCGCGGTCTTGAGCCCGAGCTGCGCGCAGCGGATCGCCGCAACGTAGCCTCCAGGCCCCGAACCCAGCACGATCACGTCATATTGCTCAGCCATGTTCACTCCGAAGTCTGAAACGCCCGCGGGCGACCAGCGTCGTCCAGCAGCACGAATTTGAATTGTCCGCGGGCGACCTCAAGGCTCGCCTCGCCATTGCGTTCCCGCCCCACGCCGCGCGCCGAAATCGACAGCGATGTACGGCCCCGCGCGGTGATTTGGGCGTAGACGGTCAGCTCATCGCCAACCTGCATCGCGCCGGGGAAGGTAAAATCGGTGGCCTGCACCACCACGGCCTTGCCCTGCCCGGTCCGCGAAGCCAGCGAGCCTGCGCCCAGTGCAAGCTGGCTCATCAGCCAGCCGCCGAACACCCCGCCATAGGGGTTGAGATCGGTCGGCATGGCCGTGACACGGATGACCAGTTCCTCGGCCATTCGCGCCTCAGGCGACGAGGCCCAGCGGATTTTCGACCAGCGTCTTGAAGGCCTGCATCAACTGCGCGCCATCGGCGCCGTCGATCGCACGGTGATCGAAGCTGCCGGTGGCGCTCATCACCGTGGCCACAGCCAGCGCGCCATCGACGATGTAGGGGCGCTGTTCGCCCGCACCCACCGCCAGGATCATCGCCTGGGGCGGATTGATCACGGCATCAAACTGCTTGATCCCGAACATGCCGAGGTTCGACAGGCTGGCGGTGCCGCCCTGATACTCGTGCGGCATCAGCTTGCCTTCGCGCGCCTTGTCAGCCAGCGCCTTCATTTCCTTGGAAATTTGCGAGACGGTCTTGTTCGCGGCATCGACGATGATCGGCGTGATCAGGCCAGAAGGCGCGGCCACCGCAACCGAGATGTCCGAGCGCGAATAGGCCCGCAGTTCATCGCCGGCAAAGCTGACATTGCACTTCGGAACAATCTCAAGCGCCTTTGCCAAGGCCTTGATAAGAAGATCGTTTACCGAAAGCTTCACGCCCTGCGCTTCGAGCGCCTTGTTGAGTTCGCCGCGCAGCTTGAGCAGCGCGTCGAGCTGCACGTCAACCGTCAGGTAGATGTGCGGAATGGTCTGCTTGGCCTCGGTCAGGCGGCGCGCGATGGTCTTGCGCACGTTGTTGAGCTTTTCAGCCGCATAGGGGATGCCGAAATCGGGCACGGCGGCGCTGGCCACCGGCGCGGGCGCAGCCGAAGCTGCAGCAACCGGCGCGGCGCCGGGCTTGGCGGCTTCGACGTCTGCCTTGACGATCCGGCCGTTCGGCCCCGAACCCTTGACCCCAGCCAGATCAACCCCGCGATCGGCAGCAATGCGCTTGGCCAGCGGCGAGGCAACAACGCGGTCGCCAGCAGCAACCGGGGTGGCAACCTTGGCAACCGGCGCAGGCGCGGCCGCAACGGGAGCAGGAGCGGCGGCAGCGGGAGCAGGAGCGGCGGCAGCGACCGGTACAGCCGCAGCCGGTTTGGCCGCAGCCTGCGGCGCGGGCGCCGAGCCTTCATCTTCACCCGCCAGCGTTGCGATCACGGTGCCGACCTTCACGCCTTCGGTGCCTTCGGGCACGGAAATGGCGGTGATCACGCCTTCATCAACCGCTTCGAATTCCATCGTCGCCTTGTCGGTTTCGATCTCGGCCATGATGTCGCCCGACGAAACCGTATCGCCCACCTTGACCAACCACTTGGCCAGCGTTCCTTCCTCCATCGTCGGGGAAAGCGCGGGCATCTTGATCTCGATCGACATGGGGATTTCAGGTCCTCTGAGGGGATTTGTGACGCTACGTCCTTGGCCAAATTGGGCGCTGGGGGCAAGCCCCTTGCCCTGAATTCGTTTGTATCGGATATGTCGATGCGTGGGGGAGTGGCGATGCGCGTCTATCTGGTAATCATGGACGAAACCGAAGAGGCCGGCGTGGCCTTGCGCTTTGCCGCGCGCCGCGCCGCGCGCACGGGCGGCACGGTGCACCTGCTGGCGCTGGTCCCACCCCAGCCCTTCGTCGCCTTTGGCGGCATTCAGGCAACCATCGAAGAAGAAGCCCGTGCCCGCGCCGAGGCGCTGGTCACCTCCGCCGCCGGAGCGCTGCTGGGTGAGAGCGAGCGCCCGCCGGTGATCTCCGTCGGCCAAGGCAATGCGACCCAGGTGGTGCGCGATTATCTGGCCCAGCACGCCGAAGTGGCGGCTCTGGTGCTGGGTGCCGCACCGGCTGGCGGGCCGGGCCCGCTGGTCACCTATTTCTCGGGCAATGCCGGGCAACTCCCCTGCCCGGTCTATGTCATCCCCGGCGCGATGAGCGACGAGGATCTTGAACGCCTGAGCTAAGCCTAGCGCCGCCGTCCCTGATGGCGGATATTGCCCGGACGGCCACGCTTTCCAGCCAGATGCTTGCCCTTTTGCTTGAGCGGCAGCGGCAGCCCGCGCGGCTCAATCCGGCCGGTAGAGTCCTCCGGCTCGAACTTGAGCGCGCCGGTCAGCGGATTGGCTTCGGCCAGGCGCAGTTGCAGCATGTCCCCGATGGCATAGCGCGTGCCGGTGCGCTCGCCGGTCAGCACGTTGGCGCGCTCGTCATGGAAAAAGCGTTCATTGCCCAGCACTGACACCGGCACCAGCCCATCGCCGCCCAGCCCGACGATCGTGGCGAACAGGCCAAACCGCTGCACCCCGGTGATCCGGGTGGCAAAGACTTCGCCGACGCGGCTTGCCAGCCAGGCAGCGACATAGCGGTCGATCGTCTCACGCTCGGCTTGCATGGCGCGGCGTTCGGCGGCGCTGATCGCTTCACTGACCCGGGTGAGATCGCTGCGATCACGCTCCGAAAGGCCCGAAGCCGGCGGCAGATCGCCCTTGGGCGCGGGCTGTTCCAACCCATAGGCATCGACCAGCGCGCGGTGGACCAGCAAGTCGGCATAACGCCGGATCGGCGAGGTGAAATGCGCATAGCTGCCGAGCGACAGCCCGAAGTGCCCGGCATTGCGGGGGCCGTAATAGGCCTGGGTCTGACTGCGCAGCACGGCTTCCATGATCAGCGCCTTCTCGGCCTCGTCCGAGATGTCCTTGAGCAGGCGGTTGAACAGGCTCGGCGTGATGACCTGGCCCAGCGCCAGCTTGCGTTCGAAGGTCGAGAGATAGTCCTTGAGCGCGACCAGCTTTTCGCGGCTCGGCGGCTCGTGAATGCGGTAGACGACCGGGGCAACCTTGGCTTCCAGCGCCTTGGCCGCAGCAACGTTGGCCGCGATCATGAAGTCTTCGACCACGCGGTGCGCGTCGAGTCGTTCGCGCAGCGCGATTTCCGAGATCTTGCCTTCGGCATCGAGCATCACCCGCCGCTCGGGCAGTTCCAGTTCAAGCGGATCGCGGGCGCTGCGCGCCTTTTCCAGCAAGCGCCAGGCATCCCACAGATGAGCCAGATGTGCCTCGGCCGCGCCGCTGTCGATCCGCCGCTGTGCTTCCTCATAGGCGATGACTTCGTGGATCTGCACCAGCGCGCGAGTGAAACGCCATGACGTCACCTTGCCGCTGGCATCGATCTCCAGATGGCAGGCCATCGCAGCGCGCGGTTCGCCAGCGCGCAGCGAACAAACATCGGCGCTAAGCACTTCGGGCAGCATCGGCACGACCCGGTCGGGGAAATAGACCGAATTGCCGCGCTTGCGGGCCTCGCGATCGAGCTGGCTGCCCGGGCGGACATAGAAGCTGACGTCAGCAATCGCGATCAGCGCGCGAAAGCCGCCTGCGCCATCGGGCTCGGCCCAGATCGCATCGTCGTGGTCGCGCGCATCGCTGGGGTCGATCGCCACGATCGGCAGGTGGCGCAGATCTTCACGGCGATCCTCGCTGAGCGGGAGGGCTGCTGCAAGCTGCCCCTCGGCCAGCGTTTCAGGATTGAACGCGAAAGGGATGCCATACTTGTTGATCGCAATCAGGCTGAAGGCCCGCAGCGCGAGCGGATCGCCCAGCACCGCCGTGACCTTGACGCCCGAGCGCGGGCTGCGTCCGGCGGGCTCGGCCAGGACCAGCTGCCCGGCCTCAGCCCCACCGAGATCGGCAATCGGCGCGGAATTGCGTTCGCGCTTGTCGACCGGGGCGAGCCAGCCCTTACCGGCACCGTCGATCTCGACCACGCCCATCACCTGATCGGTCTGCGCGGGCAGGCGCTTCATCGGGTGGGCAATCCAGCCCTTGCCGGCTTCCTCGGTGCGGGCGAGCACGCGGTCACCCACGCGCAGCGCCGGCCCCTTGTGGCCCTTTTCGATCAGGCGGACGCGCGGCGGCGGAGTAGCATCATCGGGCTGCCAGCTGTCGGGTATGGCCAGGGGCTCGCCCTCGTCGATGTCCACCACCCGCAGCACGGTCACCTTGGGCACGCCGCCCATGCGGTGAAACGCGCTGCGATTGCCGTCGATCAGGCCTTCTTCGGCCATGTCCTTGAGCAGGGCCTTGAGCTGGATCTTCTCCTGCCCCTTGAGGCCAAAGGCGCGCGCAATTTCGCGCTTGCCGGCCGGCTCCTCGCTCTGGGCGATGAAATCCAGCACCTGCTGGCGGCTGGGGAGTCCTGGGACGATGCCGGGCCGCTTGGCCAAGTCAGTAAGCCCGCGCAACGAAGATCCGCTCAACCGCCGGCTCGCCGGTGAACGGGCAGGTGCCCGAAACCGGTTCGCCCTGCATCGGCGTGTTGCGAATCGTTAGCTTGAGCGTCTTGAGCTTGGCCACCACGGCTTCAAGCGCCGCGCCGGTCGGACGCGACCAGACCAGTTCGACCCAGCCCGGATAGCGGTTGCTGTCGGCAAAGAAGGCTTCCAGCCCGGCAAGGTCGTTGATCCCGCGGTGGATCTGGGCATCGCGGCGCGCGGTTGCCTCGGCGTGGAGAGAATGCTGCACGTCTTCAAGCTGGGCCGCAGCCTGGGCAAGGAATTCATCACGGCTCTGGCCAAGGAAGTTGACCTTGCCGTCTTCGCGCCACAGCCGGTCGCGGCGCACCACCGAGACCTGCCCGCCGACCGCATCGCGCCCGCCGATTTCGAGGATCAGCGGCACGCCCTTCTTGACCCAGGCCCAGCGCTTTTGCGTGGCCTTGCCGGCGCGCTTGTCGAGCAGCACCCGGATCGGTTCGCCCAGTGCAGACTGGCTGGCCAGCGCCTTGCGCAGGTCTTCGCAGTAGGCGAGCAGCGCCTCGTCGCCATCGTCGTCACGCAGCATCGGCAGGATCACCACCTGATGCGGGGCGATGCGCGGCGGCACGCGCAGGCCATCGTCATCGCCGTGAGTCATGATCACGCCGCCGATGAGGCGGGTCGATACACCCCAGCTGGTGGTGTGGCACAGCTGCTGGCCGCCTTCCTTGTCCTGGTAGCGGATGCCGGCGGCCTCGGCGAAGCCGGTGCCGAGATAGTGCGAGGTGCCGGCCTGCAGCGCCTTGCCATCCTGCATCATCGCTTCGATCGAATAGGTCGAAACCGCGCCGGGGAAGCGCTCGTTCTCGGGCTTTTCGCCGGCCATCACCGGCATGGCGAGGTCGTCTTCGGCGTGCTGGCGATACATTTCGAGTGCGCGCAGCGTTTCGGTCATCGCGTCAGCGCGGTCGGCGTGGGCGGTATGCCCTTCCTGCCACAGGAACTCGCTGGTGCGCAGGAACATGCGGGTGCGCATTTCCCAGCGCACCACGTTGGCCCACTGGTTGGTCAGCAGCGGCAGATCGCGCCAGCTTTGCACCCAGCGGCTCATCGCCTGGCCGATCACCGTTTCCGAAGTCGGACGGACGATCAGCGGTTCTTCCAGCTTGGCCTCGGGATCGGGGACCAGTCCGCCCTTGCCGTCCTGGATCAGGCGGTGGTGGGTAACGACCGCCATTTCCTTGGCAAAGCCGTCCACGTGTTCGGCTTCCTTGGCGAAGTAGGACAGCGGGATGAACAGCGGGAAATAGCAGTTATCGACGCCCGCCGCCTTGATCCGCGCATCCATCAGCTTCTGGATGCGTTCCCAGATGCCATAGCCCCACGGCTTGATCACCATGCAGCCGCGAACGCCGGATTCCTCGGCCATTTCGGCTTCGGAAATGACTTCCTGATACCAGGCGGCGAAATCGCCTTCGCGGGTTACGGACAGGGCGTGACGAATAGCGGACACGGCAAAGGGCTTTCGGGTCTGGGGTGAAACGAATTCGGTTCGGCGGCGCGCCTGCGCCTATTTTCCAAGCTTGTCGAGCGCCTTCTGCATCTCGGCCATCTGGGCGCGCAGGGCGGACAATTCATCGTCCTGCGGCTTGGCTGCAGCCGGGTCCGGCGCCGCAGCAGAAGCCGCCGGCTTTTCTTCAGCCAGCCCCGGCATGAAGGCCGCAGCCGCGGCCTTGAACATCGCCAGGTTCTGCTGCGCCAGCTTGGCCAGCGGGTTGTTGCCCATGCTGTCTTCGAAGGCTTCGCGCAGCTTCGACTGGTTCGAGCGGAAATTGTCCATCGAGGCTTCGAGGTAATGCGGCACCAAAGCCTGCATCGAATTGCCATACATCGCGATCAACTGGCGCAGGAAGTTCACCGGCAGCATCTGTTCGCCGCTGGCGCTTTCTTCTTCCATGATGATCTGCGTCAGGATCGAGTGCGTGATGTCGGCGCCAGTCTTGGCGTCGAGCACTTTGAACTCCACCCCTTCGCGGGTCATCTTCGCAAGGTGATCGAGCGTGATGTAGCTCGACGACTGGGTATTGTAGAGACGCCGGTTGGCGTACTTCTTGATGATGACAGTAGCGTCCTTGGCATCGGCCATGGTTGTTCCCCCTCCGGGACAATTGCCCTCAAGCGATGATGTTAGCACCCGCAGCAACGGCAATGCAACATATCCATGCTGCGCGGCGAAACCGCAGTGTCAGCGCGCGAAGCGGCGGCCCAGCAAGGTCAGCAGTTCATATTGCGACAGGCCGCTAGTGGCGGCAGCTTCGGGCAAGGCATAGTCAAGCGTGAGCCAGTCACCCTCGCCTACATCCGGCGCATAGGTCAGATCGACCACGCTCATGTCCATCGACACCCGGCCCAGCATCGCCAGACGCTGTTCGCCGGCCAGCATCACGCCCTTGCCCGACCAGCAGCGTAGCAGCCCATCGGCATAGCCAAGGCTGACCACCCCGACCCGCATCGGCGCGGGCGCGGTGAAGGTGTGGTTGTAGCCGATCCCTTCGCCGGCGGCGACTTCGCGCACCTGCATGACCACGGCCTCGGGCCGCACGACCTGCGCAATGGTGTCCGCAAGCGCCGCGCAGGGCACCCCGCCATAAAGCGCCAGTCCCGGCCGGGTGAGATCGCCGTGGAAGGCCGCGCCCAGCGTGATGCCTGCGCTGTTCGCCAAGCTCGCGCGGCGATGCGCCAAGCCGCGCCGCGCCTCTTCCCAGCGCGCGCACTGGCGGGCGTTGAGCGGGGTATCCTCTTCCGCCGAGGCAAGGTGCGAGAGCAGCACATCGACATCGAGCCCGGCCACCACCGGATCGCCCAGTTCGCCAAGCGTCAGGCCAAGCCGGTTGATCCCGCTGTCGAACATCACGTCGCAGCGCACGCCCCCAGCTTCGGCCCAGAGCCACGCCTGACGCAGCGAATTGATCACCGGGCGCACGCCGAGTTCGCGGGCGAGCGCGGCATCGGCGCCGTCATGCGGGCCATGCAGCACCGAGATCCGCGCCGGATCGACCAGCGCCGCAAGCTCCGCCGCCTCGGCCATATGAGCCACGAAAAAGTCACGGCAGCCTGCGTCCCACAGCACCGGGGCGCAGCGTGCCACCCCCAGCCCATAGGCATTGGCCTTGACCGCCGCGCCTGCCGCCGCCGTTCCCGACAGCCGATCCAGCGCGCGCCAGTTGGCCGCCAGCGCGCCGGTATCGACCGCGAGGCGCAGGGCAGGATGGAGTGGTTCAGCCGGCATCGTCTTCAAAATCACGCGCCGGGCCGCCCTTGAGGCCCCACAGGCCAACCACGAAGGCCACGGCGACCACCGCCCACGTATACCACAGCCCCGAATAGGGATCGCCGGTCCGGGCCACGATGTAGCTTGAAATGAGCGGCAGGAAGCCGCCGAAATAGCCGGTGCCGATGTGGTAGGGGATCGACATCGAGGAATAGCGGATCCGCGCCGGGAACATTTCCGCCAGCAGCGCCGCAACCGGGCCATAGGTCGCGCCGGACAGCGCCATCAGCACCAGCAGTGCAGCAAGGATCATCGCAGTGTCGCCGACCGAGGGGCGCACCTTGGCCAAATCATAGCCAGCATCGCCCAGCCAGGTCGCGAGCTGCTTGGCGCGCGCAGCCTTATCAGCCCACGGATAGGTGTCGAGCGGCAGCGCCGTGCCGCCGATCCGCGCGCTCAGCGCCGGAGCTACGGCGAGCTTGTAGCTGATCCCCGCCCCGGTCAGGTCGGCCAGCAGCTTGCCGCAATCGGTTTTCTGCTCGGGATCGAAGGGGTTGTAGGCGCAGTCAGGCCCGGCAACCGTGACCGGCGCACGCTGCGCCGCGGCGGCCAGTCCGGGATTGGCGTGTGCGCCGAGCACCCAGAAGGTCGGGATCAGCAGCAGCAAGGTCAGCGCATAGCCGATGACGATCGGCTTCTTGCGCCCGATCCGGTCGGACAGGTGCCCGAAGATGAGGTAGAATACCATGCCCACCGCCGCGCCCGCGCCGACGATCAGATCGGCGGTCGTCTCTTCAACCCGCATGGCGGACAACAGGAAGCTGCGCGCCGAGAAGGTCGCGGTATACCAGATCACAGTCAACCCGGCGGCAATGCCGAACAGCGCGATGAAGATGCGCTTGGGATTGCCGGGATAGGTGAAGCTTTCGACAAAAGGATTGCCAGCCAGTTCGCCTTCTTCCTGCATCGCGCGGAACACCGGGCTTTCCGAGAGCTTCATGCGCATCCACAGCGATACAGCAAGCAGCAGCAGGCTGACCAGGAACGGCACGCGCCAGCCCCATGCGGCCCAGGTGTCAGCGCTCATCGCGCCCTTGCACAACAGCACCACGATCAGGCTGAGCACGAACCCGCCGACCACGCTGGCCTGAATAAAGCTGGTGAAGAACCCGCGCCGTTCGGGCGGCGAATGTTCGGCCACATAGATCGCCGCGCCGCCATATTCCCCGCCGAGCGCCAAGCCTTGCAGGATGCGCAGCAACAGCACCAGCAGGGGCGCGGCCATGCCGATGGTTCCGGCAGACGGGATCAGCCCGACCCCGGCGGTCGCCACCCCCATCAGCGTGACGGTGACCAGGAAGGTATACTTGCGGCCGAGCCGGTCCCCGAGGAACCCGAACAGCACCGCGCCGAGCGGACGGAAGCCGAAACCGACCGCGAACCCGGCCCAGACGAGCAGCAATTGCAGCGTTTCGCTACCGCTGGGGAAGAACGTCTTGCCGATGATCGCGGCAAGCGTGCCGTAGATGAAGAAATCATACCATTCGAACACCGTGCCGGCGGACGAGGCCGCAATCACAAGCCGGATGTCGGCGGTGCTGGGCTGCACCCCGGGATGCCGTGCCGGTTCGCTCATCTGGTATATCTCCCCTTGATCCTGCGCGGCTCTAGCGCCCTGCGGCGGCTGTGCAAAGCGCATCGAGCGCGGCCTTCCACGGCAACAGCATCGCACCGTGGCGGCCGGGAAAGTCGCGCGCGGCCGCGATCGCCGCGATCCCGGGCCAATCAGGCTGCGCGCCGCCAGCCAGCCAGCCTTCGAGCGCGGTGAGCGTCGCGGTCAGTTCTTCGCGGGTGCGGCCCACAGCATGCGCGGCAAAAATCGCCGCCGCCGCCTGCCCGATGGCGCAGGAATGAGCATTGATCCCAAGCCGCGCGATCCGCCCGGCGGGGTCCAGTTCAAGCCCCAGTTCCAGCGCGCTGCCGCAAGCGGGCGAACGCGCGCGGCCATGCAACGGCAGATCGTCAGCAAGCGGAAAAGCGGCGAGCCCGGTTGCCAGCCCTAGCACTTCTGGCGTGTAAAGCGCGCCGGCGCTGGCCATCACTTGGCCCCGCCCAGCACGTCCCTTGCGAGCGAAATCTTGTCCAGCGCGCCCTTACCCGGTGCATCCTTGCCAAGCCGTTCGGCCTCAGCTTCGGCGGCTTCCTCGCGGCGTTCGGCGATCATGGTCACCAGCTTTTCACTGGCCGCGTTGATGAAGGGATAGGTCCGCGACAGGGTGATCCAGTCAGGCCGGCCGCCCGCCCCCCAAACCGTGTCGTAGCCCAGCACCAGCAGCGAAAAGCCCATGACCGCGATGACCATGCCCTTGATCGCGCCGAACCCGAAGCCGATCACCCGGTCAATCGGGCCGAGCACCGAATTGCGGCTGGCTTCGCCCATGCGATTGGCCAGCAGCTTGAACACCGCGAAGGGCACCAGCAGCAGCACGGCAAAGGCCAGCACGGCGGCGCCCGATTGCGTGCCCACCGTGGGCTGCAAGGCCGCGGCCAGCGGCGTGTGGAGATTGTGGATCGCGACCAGCGAAACCGCCCATGCCGCTAGCGCCAGCACTTCCTGAACGAAGCCGCGCATGAACCCAGTGATAGCGCCAAGACCCACCAGGATCAGGATGGCAATGTCGAAACCCGTCATGGGGCCGGAAACTAGGCCGCGCCCAATATCCGGTCAACGAGATTTGGCAGGAGATTGAGCCCGGTGAAGCGCGCGCCCTCGCCGCCGCCGGTCTTGTCCGCCGGGCCAAAGGCACTGGCGAAGCCAAGCTTGGCCGCTTCGCGCAGCCGGATCGACGAATGCGCGACCGGGCGGATTTCACCGGCTAGCGAAACTTCCCCGAACCACACCGCATCGCGCGGCAGCGGCTTGTCCGCGAGCGCCGAGACAAGTGCTGCCGCCACCGCCAGATCAGCCGCCGGATCAGCGAGGCGGTATCCCCCGGCGACATTGAGATAGACTTCGGCGGACGAGAAATTGAGCCCGCAGCGCGCCTCCAGCACAGCGAGCAGCATGGCAAGCCGCCCGCTGTCCCAGCCCACCACCGCGCGGCGCGGGGTGGCCCCGCTTTGCAAACGGACGATCAGGGCCTGCACCTCGATCAGCACGGGCCGGGTGCCCTCGATCGCGGGGAACACCGCAGATCCGGCAATCGGCGCCTCGCGGCCGGACAGGAACAACATCGAGGGATTGCCAACCTCGGCCAGCCCCTGCCCTTCCATCGCGAAGACCCCGATCTCATCGACCGGGCCAAAGCGGTTCTTGATGCTGCGCAGGATGCGATACTGATGGCTGCGCTCGCCCTCGAAGCTCATCACCACATCGACCATGTGTTCGAGCACACGCGGCCCGGCGATCGAACCATCCTTGGTCACGTGCCCGACCAGAACCAGCGCCACGGTGTTTTCCTTGGCATAGCGGATCAGCTCGAACGCCGAGGCGCGGACCTGGCTGACCGTGCCGGGCGCGCCTTCGATCTGGTCGGAATGCATGGTCTGGATCGAATCGATCACGAGCAGTGCCGGCGGCTCCATCTGCCCCAGCGTGGTCAGGATATCGCGGACCGAGGTCGCCGAGGCGAGCGCAATCGGCGCCTGCGCCAGACCCAAGCGCTCAGCCCTGAGGCGCACTTGCCCCGCCGCTTCTTCACCGCTGATATAGACCGCACTGCCGCCCGACAGCGCGACTTTGGCCGCTGCCTGCAGCAGCAGGGTCGACTTGCCGATGCCCGGATCGCCGCCCATCAGGATCGCGCTGCCCGGCACCAGGCCGCCGCCCAGCGCGCGGTCGAACTCGGCCAGCCCCGTCGTGCGGCGTTCGAGCTTTTCACCCGGTGCATCGAGCGGTTCGAACTGGATCGCCCGCCCACCCGAAGAGAGGTCATGCTTTTGCGAAAACACCGTTGCCGGGGCTTCCTCGGCCAGGGTGTTCCATTCGCCGCAATCGGCGCACTGCCCCTGCCAGCGGGTGGTGACAGAGCCGCAGGCGGCACAGACATAGCGGCGTTTCGGTTTGGCCATGGCACCCGCGATAATAAGAACGAAGCAGGAACGCAAGCGCGCTGCGGGTTTTTCCCGGATCATCGCGCTTGGCTTGGTTCATCAAAATCTGCCACAGTCCCGGCACGATGCGGCACAAGGAACTCAGGATCGCGCTGGTCTGCTACGGCGGGGTCAGCCTTGCCGTCTATATGCACGGCGTGACCAAAGAGCTGTGGAAGCTGGCCCGCGCCAGCCGCGCCCATCACGGCGGCACGGTGCCGACCAGCGGTAGCGAAGCGGTCTATCTCAAATTGCTGCAACGCGTGGCCGCCCATCACGGGATGCGACTGTGGGTGCTGCCCGATATCGTGGCGGGTGCATCAGCCGGCGGGATCAACGGCGTGTTCCTCGCCCAAGCGGTCCATTCGGGGCAGAGCCTTGAGCCGCTGACCGAACTGTGGCTCGAATGCGCCGATGTCGATTTGCTGCTCGATCCCGATGCGCGGCCGTGGTCGCGCTTTGCCAAGTTCTGGGCGATGCCGCTGGTCTATTGGGTGCTCAAGCGCCCGGGCAACGTGGTTTCGGCCAGCGTTGCGCCCGAAACCCGCAGCGAAGTGCGCGCCAAGCTCTCACGCCTGATCCGTTCGCGCTGGTTCGAAGCGCCGTTTGGCGGGCTGGGCTTTTCACGCCTGCTGGCCCGCGCGCTCGATGCAATGAAGCGCGGGGACGCCGAAGCCCCGCTGCTTCCGCCGGGCCATCCGCTCGACCTGTTCGTGACCGCCACCGACTTCAAGGGCCACAGCGAGGAATTGCGCCTCCACAGCCCGCCCCGGATCGAGGAAAGCGAACACCGCCTCTCGATCGGGTTTCGCGCTGCCGCGCCTGAAGCCGGGGGCCATGCGCTCGCCCCGGCGCTGGAACTGGTATTCGCGGCGCGCGCCACAGCGAGCTTTCCGGGGGCCTTCCCCGCCCTGTCGCTCGCCGAGATCGACGCCCTTGCGGCCGAGCGCGGCGATGGCTGGCACAGCCGCAGCGCCTTTGCCGCGCGGGTCATGCCCGAACACGCCCAGCGCGGCGAGGTGGACCACGTGGCGCTGATCGACGGATCAGTGCTGGTCAACGCCCCCTTTGCCGAAGCGATGGGCGTGCTGCGCGATCGCCCCGCCCAGCGCGAGGTCGACCGCCGCTTCATCTACATCGACCCGCACCCCGATGAGATCGGCGGCCAGCCCAAGGCCGATCCGCGCGCGCCCGGGTTCTTCTCGGTGATTTTCGGATCGCTATCCTCGATCCCGCGCGAACAGCCGGTGCGCGACAACCTCGAAGTGCTCGAACGCCGTTCGCGCGAACTCGAAACGCTCAAGCGCATCGTCGACAGCCTGCGACCCGAGATCGAGGAGACGGTCGAAAAGCTGTTCGGGCGCACGCTGTTCTTCGATCGTCCCAATGTGAAGCGGCTCTCGGCTTGGCGCAGCACCGCGCAGCAAGCTGCGGCCGAGCGTGCGGGCTTTACCTTTCAGGCCTATGGCCAGGTCAAGCTGGCGGGGATCCTCGCCGACATTGCCGAAACCATCCTGGCTGCCGCGCCCGACCTTGCGCTGGCCAGCGCCACGCCGATTGCCGATCACCTTGCCGCATGGCTCGCAGGGCAAGGGCTGGACCGGGTCAGCACCCTGCGCGGCGGGGCGACCGAGGCCGCGGTCAATTTCTTCCGCGACCATGACCTGGGCTTTCGCATCCGCCGCCTGCGGCTGCTGGCGCGGCGCCTATCCGAAGACTGGGCCGATCTGGAATCGGTGCCGACCGAAGCACGCGAACAGGCCCGCACTGCCGCATACCGCGCACTGGCGCTCTATTTCGACCGCGAAGGCGCCAATTCGCTGGGGCATGATTTCGGCGCGATTGCCCGGCAGGTCTTCACCGATCCCGGACTGGTGCTGGAAACCATCGCCAATCGCCGGCAATTGCCCGCAACCGATCTGGTGGTTGATGCCCTGCTGGTCGAAAGCCTCGCCCAAGTGCCGCGCGATCTGCGCCGGCGGATGATGCTGACCTATCTGGGCTTCCCGTTTTACGACACGGTAACCCTGCCGCTGCTGCGCGGCGATCTGGGCAGCGAGTTCGAACCGGCCAAGGTCGACCGTATCTCGCCCACCGATTGCACCACCATTCGCGGCGAGCACGCCGGATCGGTGCTGCGCGGGACCGAATTCTATAATTTCGGGGCCTTTTTCAGCCGCGCCTACCGCGAGAATGACTATCTCTGGGGCCGGCTCAACGGGGCGGAGCGGATGATCGACATCGTCGCCTCGGCCCTACCCAAGGGCGCCGTGCTCGATCCGGCTGAAATCGCCGCATTCAAACGCGAGGCATTTCTGGCAGTGCTGGACGAAGAAGCATCGCGGCTGACCGCCGATCCCGCGCTGGTCGGTGCGCTGCGCAAGGAAGTGGAAGGGCTGGCGGAGGACCGCTCCCCCCTTCCCTGATCGCCTGCCTCAATCGGTCAGGTCGTTCCACGCATCCTTGAGCCGATCGAAGAAGCCCTTGGACTGGGGGCATTCCTCGCCAGTTTCGGTTTCCTGCAATTCGCGCAGCAATTCCTTCTGGCGGCTGGTTAGCTTGGTCGGGGTTTCGACCATGATCTCGGTCACCAGATCGCCGCGCCCGCGCCCTTGCAGCACGGGCATCCCCGCACCGCGCTTGCGCAGTTGCTTGCCGTTCTGGATCCCCGCGGGAATTTCGACCGTGATCTTGTCCCCATCGAGGCCCGGAATTTCGATCGAGCCGCCCAGCGCCGCGGTGGTGAAGGTGATCGGCACCCGTGTGATCAGCGTCGTGCCTTCACGGTCGAACACCGCGTGGCGGCGGATATGGATGAAGATGTAGAGATCGCCCGCCGGAGCGCCGAACGGCCCAGCCTCGCCCTTGCCCGAGAGGCGCAGACGCGTGCCGGTATCGACCCCCGGGGGAATGGTCACATCGACCTTCTGCGGCGTGTCGATCCGGCCTTCGCCGCGGCACGATTTGCACGGCTTTTCGATTACTTCGCCGCGGCCGTGGCAGGTCGGGCAGGTGCGCTCGACCATGAAGAAGCCCTGCTGCGTGCGGACCTGGCCGTGGCCGCCGCACAGGTTGCAGCGCCGCGTGCCGGTGCCCGGTTCGGCGCCCGAACCGCTGCACGGTTCGCAAGCGGCCGCAACCTCGATCTCGATCTGGGTGGTCTTGCCGTGGAACGCCTCATCGAGGCTGATTTCCATGTCATAGCGCAGGTCCGCGCCGCGCCGGGCCTGTTGGCGCCCGCCGCCACCGCCACCAAAGGCGCTGCCGAAAATCGTTTCGAAAATGTCGCCGAGGTCGGAAAAGCCTGCCCCGCCCGGCCCGCCAGCACCGCCGCCCGGACCGCCCATGCCGCCGTTCTTGAACGCTTCGTGGCCGAACCGGTCATAGGCCGCGCGCTTTTGCGGATCCTTCAGGCAGTCATAGGCTTCGCTGATCGCCTTGAAGCGGGCTTCCGCTTCGGCATCACCCGGGTTGCGATCCGGGTGCCAGCGCATCGCTAGCTTGCGATACGAGGACTTGAGCGTGCCATCGTCCGCCGTGCGCTCGACTTCGAGCAGTTCGTAGAAATCGCCTTCGATTGCCATGATCACACCCCAGCCCCAATCCCGTCACCCCGAATGCGCTCGGGATGACGGGGGGAGTTCACGGCTTTCAGCCCTTGTTGTTCTCGTCGACTTCCGAAAATTCGGCGTCGACCACATCTTCAGCGTCCGCACCCGGAGCTTCCGCGCCCGGCGAAGCGGCAGCGGCCTGTTCCTGTTCGTAGATCGCCTGGCCCATCTTCATCGCGACTTCGGTGAGCGCCTGGGTCTTTGCGGTCATTTCGGCCGGATCACCGCTTTCGATCGCGGTCTTGGTTTCGGCGATGGCGGCTTCGATTTCGGCCTTGAGGCCGGCATCGATCTTGTCGCCGTTTTCTTCGAGCTGGCGTTCGGTAGCATGAACCAGGCTGTCGGCGTTGTTGCGCGCTTCGGCGGATTCACGACGCTTCTTGTCCTCTTCGGCAAACTTTTCGGCATCGCGAACCATCTGGTCGATGTCGCTGTCCGAAAGCCCGCCCGAGGCCTGGATCTTGATCTGCTGTTCCTTGCCGGTGCCCTTGTCCTTGGCCGACACGTTGACGATGCCGTTGGCGTCGATGTCGAAGGTCACCTCGATCTGCGGCACGCCGCGGCGCGCGGCCGGAATGCCGACGAGGTCGAACTGGCCGAGCATCTTGTTGTCGCTCGCCATTTCGCGCTCGCCCTGGAACACGCGGATCGTCACGGCCTGCTGGTTGTCCTCGGCGGTCGAGAACACCTGGCTCTTCTTGGTCGGGATCGTGGTGTTGCGATCGATCATGCGGGTGAACACGCCGCCCAGCGTTTCGATGCCGAGCGACAGCGGGGTCACGTCGAGCAGGAGCACGTCCTTTACGTCGCCCTGCAGCACGCCGGCCTGAATGGCCGCCCCCATCGCCACGACTTCATCGGGGTTCACGCCGGTGTGCGGTTCCTTGCCGAAGAACTCCTTCACCGCATCGCGCACCTTGGGCATACGGGTCATCCCGCCGACCAGCACGACTTCGTCGATATCCGCAGCCTTGAGCCCGGCATCGGACAGCGCCTTCTGGCACGGAGCCATGGTCCGCTTGATCAGATCGCCGACCATCCGCTCCAGATCGGCGCGGGTGATGGTTTCCACCAGATGCAGCGGGGTGGTCGCCCCGCCTTCCATGCGGGCGGTGATGAACGGCAGGTTGATTTCGGTGGTCTGCGCGCTCGACAGTTCGATCTTGGCCTTTTCGGCGGCTTCCTTGAGCCGCTGCAGCGCCAGCTTGTCGGCGCGAAGGTCGAGCCCTTCCTTCTTCTTGAACTGTTCAGCGAGGTATTCGACCACCTGGGTGTCGAAGTCTTCACCGCCGAGGAAGGTGTCGCCGTTGGTCGACTTCACTTCGAACACGCCGTCCCCGATTTCGAGGATCGAGATGTCGAAGGTGCCGCCGCCAAGGTCATAGACGGCGATGGTCTTGCCGTCGTTCTTGTCGAGGCCATAGGCCAGCGCCGCCGCGGTCGGCTCGTTGATGATGCGCAGCACTTCGAGGCCCGCGATCTGGCCGGCGTCCTTGGTCGCCTGGCGCTGGGCATCGTTGAAGTAGGCGGGCACAGTGATGACCGCCTGGGTGACCGTTTCACCAAGGTAGCTTTCAGCCGTTTCCTTCATCTTCTGCAGCGTGAAGGCCGAGATCTGGCTGGGCGAATAGTCTTCGCCGCCGGCCGAAACCCAGGCATCGCCGTTCTTGCCCTTGGCAATGGTATAGGGGACGAGTTCCATGTCCTTCTTGGTCATGGGATCGTCAAAGCGGCGGCCGATCAGGCGCTTCACCGCGAAAATCGTGTTGTCGC
>CALKVF010000077.1 GCA_937996535.1 uncultured Novosphingobium sp.
GCCACCTGATCGGCATCCGCCACCTGGTGCTGGCGGTGAACAAGATGGACCTGGTGGGTTACAGCCAGGACGTGTTCGACAAGATCGTGGCGGACTATGCCGAATTTGCCGCCTCGATCGGCATCGAAAGCTTTACCGCGATCCCGATCTCGGGCTTCAAGGGCGATAACATCACCGCGCCTTCGGCCAATACGCCGTGGTATGCCGGCCCCTCGCTGGTCGAGCACCTCGAAACGGTCGAAGTCGATACCACCACCGATCAGGCCAAACCGTTTCGCATGGCGGTGCAATGGGTCAATCGCCCCAACCTCGATTTCCGGGGCTTTGCAGGGCTGATCGCGACCGGCACGGTCAAGCCAGGCGATGCGATCCGCGTGCTGCCCTCAGGCAAGACCAGCACGGTCGCGCGGATCGTCACGCTGGATGGCGATCTGGATGAAGCCGTGGCTGGCCAGTCGGTTACACTGACCTTCACCGACGAGATCGACTGTTCGCGCGGCGACGTGATCGCCGCCGCCGATGCCCCACCCCAGGCCGCCGACCAGTTCGAGGCGACCGTGGTGTGGATGGACGACGAAGCGCTCCACGTCGGGCGCTCGTATTGGCTCAAGCTTGGCACCCAGACGGTTTCGGCCACGGTCCACGCGCCCAAGTTCACGATCAACATCAACACGCTTGAGCACCTCGCCGCCAAGACGCTCGATCTCAATGCGATCGGCGTGGCCGAGTTGACCACCGACAAGCCGCTGGTGTTCGAACCCTATAGCCAGAGCCGCACGCTCGGCGGGTTCATCCTGATCGACAAGCTGACCAACCGCACGGTTGGCGCCGGGATGCTGCATTTCAGCCTGCGCCGCGCGCAGAACGTCCACTGGCAGGCGGTCGACATCAGCCGCGAACAGCACGCCTACCTCAAGAACCAGAAGCCTGCGGTGCTGTGGTTCACCGGGCTGTCGGGCGCGGGTAAATCGACCATTGCCAACCTCGTTGAAAAGAAGCTGCACCGGATGAACCGGCACACCTTCCTGCTCGACGGTGACAATGTGCGCCACGGGCTCAACAAGGATCTGGGCTTTACCGAAGCCGACCGGATCGAGAACATCCGCCGCGTGGGCGAAGTGGCCAAGCTGATGGCCGATGCCGGGCTGATCGTGCTCACCGCCTTCATCTCGCCCTTCCGGGCCGAGCGTGAAATGGTCCGCACCATGCTGCCCGAGGGCGAGTTCATCGAGGTGTTCATCGACACCCCGCTGGCCGATGCCGAGGCGCGCGACGTCAAGGGCCTCTACAAGAAGGCCCGCCAGGGTGAGCTGAAGAACTTCACCGGGATCGACAGCCCCTATGAAGCCCCGGTCAATCCCGAAATCCGCATCGACACCACGCAGCTCACGCCCGAACAGGCGGCCGATCTGGTGGTTGACCGCCTGCTGGGAGACGCCTGAGCCATGTTCCTGTTCAATGGCCACGAAACCCACCGCCGCTCGTTCCTCAAGGGGATCAGCTGGCGGGTGCTGGGCAGCATCGACACCTTCCTGCTCAGCTGGTTCTTCACCAGCAACGCCAAGGCGGCAGGGGCGATCGCTTCGACCGAAGTGATTACAAAAGTCCTGCTTTACTATTTCCACGAACGCGTCTGGAGTTCGGTCGAATGGGGCGTCGATCGCACCCCCGACGATCCGGCTGCCAATATCTGAGGAACCCTGAATGACCGACGCCGAACTTGCCGCGCATCTGGCCGAAGTGGCCGGCCGCCTGCTGCTTGAAGTGCGCGGATCGGGGGTTTTTGCGGGCAAGGCGCTGGGCAATGCCGGCGATGCGGTGGCCAACCGCTTCCTCGTCGAGGCGCTGCGCGAAGCCCGCGCCGAGGACGGCCTGCTCTCCGAAGAGGAAAAGGACAGCGCCGAGCGCCTGAGCCAGAGCCGGGTGTGGATCGTCGATCCGGTCGATGGCACCCGCGAATACGGCGAAGAGCGCGCCGACTGGGCGGTTCACGTGGCGCTCGCCATCGATGGCAAGCCGGTGCTCGGCGCAGTCGCCCTGCCCGGTGCAGGCACGGTGCTGCGCAGCGACCGGCCGGGCGTTGTGCCCCCCGCGCCCGAGCGCCTGCGCATGGTGGTCAGCCGCACGCGGCCCGCCGCCGAAGCGATGGGCGTTGCCGCCGCGCTCGATGCCGAACTGATCCCGATGGGCAGCGCCGGGGCCAAGGCGATGGCCGTGGTGCTGGGGCAGGCTGACATCTACCTTCATACCGGCGGGCAATACGAATGGGACAGCTGCGCACCCGCCGCCGTGGCGCTCGCGCATGGCCTCCATGTCAGCCGGATCGACGGCAGCCCGCTGGTCTATAACCAGCGCGACACCTACATGCCCGATCTGCTGGTTTGCCGCACCGAGCACGCCCCCCTGGTATTCGAGGCGCTGAAGGGGCTTTAACCCTCGTTCAATTCCGCCCGGATTTGCACGCCCTGTTCGTCCAGCCGGGGCGGCATTGAGAGCTGCTCCGGGATACCGGCGGAAAACCGCACCGGCTGGGCCTGCTCGAAATAAGCGCCTTCGCTGGGGTGTTCGCGCCGCCGGAAAAAGCCCACCGCATTGAGGTGCGGATCGTGCAACACCTCGCCCAGATCCTGCACGGCCTGTGCCGGCAATTGCGTGGCGTGGCAGCGGCGGATCAGCTCGGCGGTGCTGAAGTTCGGCGTCAATGCGGCGATGTGCTGATACAGTTCGTCCTGATGGGTTGCCCGCCCGCCCGGCACGTTGAAGCGTTCCTGGGTGATGAATTCGGGATCTTCCAGCACGGTGAATACCCGGTCCCAGGCATCGTGGGTATACATCACGATGCTGACCGCGCCGTCGCTGGCCGGGAACGGCTGGCGATAGGGATCGACCTGCCGGGCATAGCCGACCGGCGCATTGGGCGGATCGAAGGTCTGCCCGCCCAGATGCTCCAGCATCATGAAGCTTGAGAACACCTCGAACATCGGCACTTCGACCAATTGCCCCTCGCCCGTGCGCTCTCGGTGGAACAGCGCACCCAGCGCGCCATAGGCAGCGTGCAGCCCCGCCACCTTGTCCGCAATCAGCGAGGGTAGGTAGCGCGGGCGAGGATCGCCATCGACGCGCGGCAGCAGCGTGGCCGTGCCGCTGGCCGCCTGGATCACGTCATCATAGGTCTGCAAGTCGGCATAGGGACCGTCCTGCCCGAAGCCGACGCAGTGGACGTAAACGATGTCGGGCCGCAGCGCCTTGACGCTGTCATAGTCGAGCCCCAGCCGTTCCAGCGCCTTGCCGCGCACGTTGACCACGAAGACATCGGCCTCGCGCAAGAGACCCTGCATCACCGCAGCATCGGTTTCGCCCTTGAGATCGAGCGCGATCGAACGCTTGCCGCGATTGAGCGCCATGAACCCCGGCGCCATGCCCGGGGTGGCCGCGGGCTTGGCCGACCAGCGAAACGCATCGCCGATCCCCGGGCTTTCGACCTTGATCACCTCGGCGCCCATGTCCGCAAGGATTTGCGTCGCATAGGGGCCGAACACCACCGTGGTAAGATCGACGACCCTGATCCCTTCAAGCATCCTCATGCGGCCCAATCCTCACCTATGGAATCCCCTAAGACCAAGGCGATGCCACAAGTCGGGCGGCAAGGGAAAGGGGCAGCCGTGCCGCGCCCGTTCCAAATGGTTCAGGCGGTGCGCTTGGGCGGCTCGTAGGGCGGCAGGCCTTCATAGACGCTGTCGGGCGTGACCAGCATCTTGTCATAGACCTCCTTGGGATAGTCGAGATGCGGCTTGGCCGGATCATAGGCCGGCTGGGGCACGTTGGGCGCACCGGCATAGGCCGCGGGATTGACCATCGCGGCCATTTCATCGGCCGAAACGCCAAGGCTGGCCAGCACATCGGGATCGACCCAGGTCGGCGCATCGAGCACCCGATACTGGGTGGCGATTTCCAGCGTCATGTTCTCAGGTCCGGCGAAATAGAGCGACTTGCAGAACCCGTGATCGATCGGACCGACGATCGGCACGCCGTGGCTGCGCACCCGGTCGCGCATGGCATAGAGCGCGGTTTCATCGGGCACGCGGAAGGCCACGTGCTGCATCACCCCCGGCGCGCAGGGGATTTCGCCGCGCCCGGCGTGGGTCACCCCGATAGTGCTCGGGATCTTTTCCCCGCCCGGCACGTAAACCAGGCTGAACAGGCTATCGTCGGCCATCTTGAGGAACGCGTGCGACGCCCCGGCAACGCCGTGCATCTCGAAAATGGCGACCAGCGGGAAGCCCAGCACCTGGGTAAAGAATTCCAGCTGCTTCTTCATGTCACCGGCCATGAAGGCGATGTGGTGGACCCCGACGGGGTGCTGCGCGGTAGTGGTCATCGATGTATCTCCTCGATCACGATTGCATTGGGCGCGGATCAGCCGACCTTGGCGATCTCGCGCAGTTCCTTCTTGGCGACCTTGTTGAGTTCGGCGCGGGGGAATTCGTCCATGAACAGCACGTCGACCGGCACCTTGAACCCGGCGAGTTCATGGCGGCAGGCGGCGAGCACGGCATCGCGCAGCCCATCGCCCGGCTGGGCCGCGATGATGAAGGCCACCGGCACTTCATCAAGCATCGGATGCGGACGGCCGACCACGGCCACCTCGCCCACCCCGGCCACGGCGGCGATTACCGCCTCGATCTCGCTCGCGGCGACGTTTTCCGCGCCAACCTTGAGCATGTCCTTGGCCCGGTCGGCAAAGCGCAGGTGGCCTTCCTCGGCCTGCCACACGCGGTCGCCGGTATCGAACCAGCCATCGGCATCAAAGCTTGCGGCGGTCGCTTCGGGGTTGTTGAGATATTCGAGGAACAGCGCGCGCCCGCGCTTGCCCCGGATCTTGAGGTTGCCGGTTTCGCCCTTGGCCACCGCCACCCCGGCATCGTCGACCACCTTGATCTCGTATTCCGGGGCCGGCAGCCCCATCGAGCGCGGCGCGGCGGGCAGTTGCGGCGGGGTGAAGGTGCCGTGCGTGACGATCTCGGTCATGCCCCAGGCACCGACGATGGTGAGGCGCAGCACCGGCTCCAGATTGCCGATGTTGGCCGCGCCCACCACCCAGTGGCGGAAACTGTGCTGCTCCGGGATCCCCTGCGCGATCGCGGCCTGCAGCGCGAAGGGGATGACATTGCCCCAGGTGCAGCCGTGTTTGAGCGCATTGGGCCAGAACCGGCTGGCCGAGAACTTGGGCTGCAGCACCATCCGGCTGCCCGACCAGACCACCGGAAAGTGGCCCCAGCTCATCGCATTAGTGTGGCACAGCGGAGTGAAGACCAGCGCGCAGTCGTCGCTGCGGAGCTGGTTGTGCGCCGCCCCCACCTGCGCGCCCCACAGCACGTTGGCGTGGGTCCAGACCACGCCCTTGGGGCGCGAGGTGGTGCCCGAGGTATATTGCACCGAAATCCGCGTCATTGGATCGAGCGGCGCGAACACCTCCGCCGCGCCGTCGCCCGGAATCGCGCTGAACGGCAACACGCCTTCTGGCAGCGGCGCATCCCCGTCTTCCGGCACCGCAATTGCCGCCACCCAATCAAACTTCGCGCCCGTCTCGGCCAGCAACGGCAGATAGGTGCTTTCGACCACCGCCGCCTTCACGCCCGAATGCTCGATAAAATAGATCATCTCGCCTACCGCGGCGCGCGGATTGGTGGTGACCACCACCGCGCCGATCAGCGCACAGGCGTACCAGGTCAGCAGAAATTCGGGGCAATTGTTGGCATGGAGCAGCAGGAAATCACCCTGCCCGATCCCGCGCGCGCGCAGCCCCGCGGCCGTATCGCGCACCGCGGCGTAGAACTCACCGTAGGACCAGGTGCGCCCTGCCCCGGCGAACGGCTCCCAGATCAGGAACGGGGCATCGCCGCGCCGCTCGGCCTGGGCACGCAGCAGCCAGTGGACATCCTTGTCGGCATAGGGATCAAGGGCGGCAGGATCGAACACGCTCATCGCCTTACTGCCCCTCGAACACCGGCTTGTAGGCCGCCGGATCGGGATTGGCGAGCCACATGCCGAGCGCGTTCTTTACGTCCTCGCTGTGGATCACCTTGCCCAGTTCGATGCTTTCGAGCGCGAGGAAATCGCGCTGCCCCTGATTGGTGCCAAAGTTCACCAGCGTCTTGACCCCGCGCAGCGCGAGCGGCGCGCGGGCGGCCATGTTGGCAACGAACGCGGCAACGTCGGCATCAAAAGTTTCGGGCGCATAGAGCCGGGAGATGAGGCCCAGCTCAAGCGCCTTGGCCGGGGGCAGGAATTCACCGTGCAGCAGCACGTCGAGCGCCTTGGCCCGGCCGAGCAGGCGCACGCAGTGCCACGCCCCGCCGCCGCCGGGCACCAGCCCGAAACTGGTCTGCGGCAACGCAAAGCTGCCTTCGGGGTGATCCATCATCAGCCGGAAATCGAACGACAGCGAAAATTCGCACCCGCCCCCGCCAACCACGCCGTTGATCGCCGCCACCGTCACCGCCGGCAGGTTCTGGATGCGCAGCGCCAGTTCATGGATGCTGCTCATCGAAGAGGGGATTGCGCGGGTGATTTCGAGCAGTTCCTCCGCGCGCGAAGGCCCGCCATCGGCCCCTTCGCGGCGGCCTTCGGCATGGTCCTGCATTTCGTTGAGGTCCATCCAGCGCAGGAACACCCCGTTCTCACCCGTGACCAGGAAGACTCGCACCGAAGGATCGCTCTCGATCTCGGTGAGCAGGGTGTGCAGTTCGGCCAGCATCCGCGAATTGAGCACCTGCAGCGGCGGATTGCTCATCCGGCAGGTAACGACGTGGCCTTCGCGGCTGACATTGAGATGGCGGTAGTCCATCGGCGGCGCTCCTCTCGATCCGGACCGCTCGGGCGGCCTCTGGTGCATGGTGGACAGTCATGCGCTCCGCGATTAATGTCAATTAAATTTACCGTTTGAACGATGCCAGTTGATGATTGACAGGTTCGCCACGATCACGGCAATCGCATCGGCCTAACAGATTGACAGAAATGGGAAGAGACAAGCCAATGGCCAAGACCCTGACGACGCAGACCATCTCCAACGAACTGGCCGAAACGCTGATGCGCGGCGCCGTGGCCAAGGCCGAGGCGATGGGCGTGCCGATGTGCATCGCGATCTGCGATCCTTCGGGCGCGCTGGTGCAGTTCCTGCGGATGGACCGCGCCGCCCTGCTCAGCGTCAACATCGCGCAGGACAAGGCCTATACTGCCGTCTCGTTCGGCATGGCGACCCACGAATGGCACGATTTCATCAAGGACGACGCGCCGCTGCTGCACGGCATCGTCCACACACCGCGCCTGGTGGTGTTCGGCGGCGGCTATCCGATCAAGGTCGATGGCGAAGTGGTCGGCGGGATCGGGGTCAGCGGCGGACACTATAGCCATGACATGGAAGTCGCGCTGGCCGGTCTCGCCGCCGCCGGGCTCTGATCCGTCAGACCAGCAAACCGCGCACGATCAGGTCAGCCGCGCTGGCGATCGTGCGCGATAGCGCCTCGGGCTCGCTGCTCAGCCGCTCGTCGACCGCCTCGACCAGCGGTCGCAGAGCCACCAGCGCGCCCGCGCCGTGGGCCAGCAGCGTGAACGGCACCGTGATGTGGACATCGCGGAACACCCCCTGCGCGCGGCCTTCCTCCAGCATCGTCGCGATCGGCCAGGTTCGCGCGCGAAAGAAGGTTTCGACGATATAGTCGAGCCGCTCGCTGCGCCGCGCGCCTTCCACGTTCATCAGCTGCACGATCGCCGGAAAAGCGGCCACGGATTCGAGGAAATCGACGCAGGCCGCGTGCAACCGGCGCTCTACCGCGGTGTCACCGGCGAGGCCGCGCTGCGATGCGACCATGCGGTCGTGCAGCCGTCCCATGCCGTGATCGACCGCGGCCATCCACAGGCCCAGCTTGGTCCCGAACCGCGCGTTGAGCAGTCCGTGGCTGATCCCCAGCGATGCCGCGATCTCGCGGATCGAGGCGCCTTCGAAGCCGCGTTCGGCAAAGGCTTCGAGCGCGCGTTCAAGGCAGGCCTCGTCGGCCACCGGGGGCTGGTCGGTATGGGCCGGTCGGCCGGGCCGGCGGCGATGGGTAAGCGCAGTCATCCTGCCCCTCTAGCACAGATGCGAAAGAATAATTAGACAATCGGATATTTATTGGTCATCTGCGTTGACGAAATCATCAAGGGAGTTGACGATGCCCGCCACCCACGCCGAACTGGTTGAACGCGCCCGAGCCCTCGCCCCGGCGATCCGCGCCCGCGCCGCAGAGGCCGCCGCCTTGCGCAAACCCGTCGACGCCTCGATCCAGGATCTCATCGATGCCGAACTGATCCAGATGTTCGTTCCGAAGCGTTGGGGCGGCTCGGAAGCCCCGCTCGCGGCGATGATGGACGTGGTCGAGATCATCAGCGCGGCCTGTCCGTCCACCGGGTGGATCACCGCCTTCTACATCAGCCACAACATATACGTCGCCAAATTCGCCGAGGCGGTGCAGGAGCAGTTGTTCGGCCCGCGCGGCTATGTCCTGCTGCCGGCCGCGTCCGCTGCCGATATGGAGGCCCGCAAGGTCGATGGCGGCTGGGAAGTCAGCGGCCGGGCGGCCTGGGGCTCGGGCGTAATGCACGCGGATTGGGTGCTGATGAGCGGCAAGGCCGAAGACGGCCCGCGCTCGTTCCTGATGCCGATCGACGCGGTCGAAGTGCTTGATACCTGGCACTTTGCCGGTATGGCCGGGACCGGCAGCAACGATTATGTCGCGCGCAGCGTGTTCGTGCCCGATGCCCACGCGATCACCGCTGGCGAGTTCCACGGCGGCGCAACCGAAGGCTCAAGACTGCACGCCAACCCCTTGTTCTCGATCCCGTTTCTGGTGTCAGCTTATTGCACGATCCTGCCGGTGATCACCGGCAGTCTCAAGGGCATGATGGGCGCCTATGAAGAGATGATCGACAAGCGCGTGCGCAATTTCAGCGGGGTCGTGCTCAAGGATCAGCAGACCGCGCACACCACACTGGGCCAGCTGCAAATCGAAACCCGCGCGGCAGGCGAACTGGCCCGCGCGGTCTATGACCGGGCTGAAGGCGTGCTGGCCGCGCGCCCCTTCACCACCGACGACCGGCTCCACGCCAAGGGCCAGACCGCCTTCACCTCGCGCCACTGCCGCGAGACGGCCAACCGCATGATGGCCGCGGCCGGTGCATCAAGCTTCCACGAGGGCCAGCCGCTCCAGCGCATCTGGCGCGACATCAACACCGTCTGCTCGCACGCGTTCTGGGATTGGGACGTGTCGTGCGAGCAAACCGGGCGCCAGCATCTCGGCCTGCCGCTGACCCACCCGCTGGTCTGACCGGTCACCCCTTAGTTGACAATGAAGTTGACAAACATCGGGTTTGAGTTACCGTCAACATAATTGACGCGAAGAAGCTGACAATCAGCTCTGTCATGGGAGGGAAGAGGATGCACAAAACTCATCGTTTGATGCTTGGAGTCGCGGTCTCGGCAATCGCGCTGACCAGCGGCGGACAGGCCTTCGCGCAGGACACCGGCAGCCAGGGGCTCACCGAAATCGTGGTCACCGCGCAGAAGCGCGAAACCAAGCTCGAAAAGACCCCGATGACCATCAACGTCATCAGCGGCGATGAAATCGCCTCGTCGGGCATCGTCGAAATCAAGAGCCTGGCGGCGACCGTGCCTGGCTTCACCATGAACGAGTCGCCCGGCGGGCTCAGCGGCGTGGCGCTGCGCGGCGTCGGCACCTCGGCGGGCAGCCAGGTGTTCGAACAGTCTGTCGGCCTGTTCGTTGACGGCATCTACCACCCGCGCGCGCGCCAGTATCGCGATGCGCTGTTCGACGTTGAACGCGTCGAAGTGGTCAAGGGCAGCCAGGGCGTGCTGTTCGGCAAGAACACCAGCGTCGGCGCGGTCAGCGTGATCTCGCGCGGGGCGGGTTCCAAGACCGGCGGTTACCTGCAGGGCACGGTCGAGGCCAATTACGGCAGCTACGGCTTCGAAGGCGGGGTCGACGTTGTCGCGAGCGACACCTTCAAGGCCCGCATCGCCGGGATGTTCGATCACCAGAACGGCTTCGTCCAGAACGTCACGCTGAACCGCAAGGAAGCCAATGGCGACCGTTACGTGGTGCGCGGCGTGTTCGATTTCACCCCGACCGAAGCACTGAGCCTGCGCGCCAAGGTGCAGTTCAGCAAGCTTGACCAGGTCGGCAACAACTTTGAATTCATCGCCAACCAGAACGTCACCGCCCTGCAGGGCCTGGGCGTGGTCGATGGCGGCTTGAACGACTATGTGAAGTACGAAAGCGCCGGCTCGTTTGGCGACGCGCTCGACTGGCAGAAGGGCCAGGATCACTCGCTTGAAATCAAGTATGATCTGGGCAACGATTTCACGCTGACGGCGGTGTCGGGCTACACCAAGTTCGACTTCAACAACGGGTTCGATTCAGACTCGACCCCGGGCACGCAACTGTTCTCGCACTTCAATGAAAAGTTCGACCAGTTCACCCAGGAAGTGCGCCTGACCTCGCCGGGCGGGCAGCCGCTCGAATATATCGTCGGCGGGTATTACCTGCACTCGACGGTGCACTACAACTACCTGAGCTACTACAACAACTTCCCGGTCGCGGGCGGGCTTTACGGCACCACGTCGCAGCGCTTCAACCAAACCGAGAACACCTTCGCCGGGTTTGGCCAGGCCACCTGGCACATGGCTGACAACCTGCAGCTCAATGTCGGCGGGCGCCTGACCAGCGACAAGAAGGATGCCGATTACCAGAAGTTCCTGCTCAGCGACGGCGGCCGTCCGACCGGGCTGGTGGCGCTGCTGGGCAATGGCCCCTACCACGCGGTCAACGTGAAGGATGACACCTTCGATTTCTCCGGCACGCTGAGCTACAACCCCACGCCCAGCTCGACGCTCTACGTCTCGGCCGGGCGCGGCAACAAGGGTTCGGGCTTCGTCAACCAGGCGGCGCTGGCCAATCCCTGGCCGGCCACCTTCCTGGTCCCGGTGGAACGCGTGACCACCTATGAAGCGGGCTTCAAGGGCCGCGTCCTCGATGGCCGCGTCTATCTGTCGCTTGCCGCCTATCACATGGACATCAAGAACTTCCAGGACAGCTTCTACAACTCGACCGCGCGCGCCTTCCAGGTCCGTTCGCTCGATGCGAAGAGCACCGGGTTCGAAGCCGAAACCCAGATCAAGTTCAGCGATGCGATCACCGGCTATGGCAACCTGTCGTGGACCCCCCATGCCAAGCTCGCCAATGGCGAACGGATGCAGCGTTCGGCGCGGTTCAGCTCGACCATGGGCCTGCGTTACAAGTACGAGCTGTCCGACAGCCTGACCCTGTCGGGCTTTGGCCAGTGGCTGCACTCAACCTCGATGCTGCACCAGCCGGCCTCGGCCCCGGGCGACAACTGGAGCCACCCCTACGACCTGCTGAGCGCCCGCATCCAGCTCACCTACGAGCCCGCGCGCCTGAGCTTCTTCGTCAACGGGGCGAACCTCTCCAAGCAGGTTTACCGCACCTTCTCGTTCGGCAGCCCGCTCGGCCTCGGCCAGGTTGGCGCGCTCAATGATCCGCGCACCTTCACCTTCGGGATCCGCAAGGAATTCTGATCCGCCTTGCCCCGCCATCCGCCCAATGCCCCGGGCGGATGGCACCGGCATACAAAACGGCCCCCGGCATCGCTTGCCAGGGGCCGTTTGTTTTGCAGCGAGTATTAGCCGTTGAGGCGGATCGGCAGGGTCTTCATCGCCTGGACCAGATTGGAGCGCAGCCAGGTCGGCTCGCCCGCCAGGGCATAGTTCGGGAAGGCTGCCAGGAACGCCTCAAGGATCACCCGCAGCTGCAATTGCGCCAGCCGCGAACCCAGGCAGTGGTGGACGCCGTAGCCAAAGGTGAGGTGACGCGAGGCGTTTTCGCGGCACAGATCGAGCCGGTGCGGATCGGCGAATACCGCCGGATCATGATTGCCCGCGCCATAAAGCAGCGCCACCCGTTCACCCGCCTGCACCGCGGTTCCGCCAACCACGACATCGCGCTTGGCGGTGCGGGCCATCTGGTAAACCGGGCTGTACCAGCGCAGCAATTCGTTGGTGGCCCCGGCGATCAGCGCGGGATCATCGAGCAGCAACTGGCGCTGATCGGGATTGCGGACCAGCGCCCACAGCGCCCCGGCCAGCGAACTGCGCGTGGTTTCATTGCCCGCCGCGATCATGTTCGAGAAAAAGCTCTTCTGCTCGATCTCGCTCAGCGCCCGTCCGCCGATCGTGGCATTGGCCACCCGGCTCAACAGATCGCCGGTCGGCGCGCGGCGGCGCTGCTCCAGCAGGTGCCAGCCATAGTCGAAGATTTCGAGATAGCGCTGGTTGGCATCGGCCATGGTCGGCGAATATTCGGGGTCGTCGATTCCGAACACGGCATTGGTGAATTCAAACACCCGCCATTCGTCCTCCTCGGGCACGCCCATTGCCGCGCAGACGGTCTTGATCGGTACGATCGCAGCCACTTCGGTGACCACGTCCACCGCATCGCGCCCCTTGAGGCTGGCGATCAGCGCATCGACCGAGGCGCGGATGCGCGGCTCCAGTTGAGCCAGCGCGCCGGGCATGAAGGCCGAAGCCACCACGCCGCGAAAATCGGCGTGTTCGGGATTGTCCATCGCCAGCATGAAACGCGACAGCACCTGGCCGATTTCCGGGTCCATCGCGGTAAAGCTGTCGGTCGGGATGCGAAAGCCCTGCGTCGAGGTGAAATTCTCGGCATCGAGCGACACCGCGCGAATGTCATCAAACCGGGTCAGTGCCCAGAACGGCGGCTGGTGGGCCGATCCGGGATGGCGCCAGACCGGCTGGGTTTCACGCATCCGGTCATAGAGCGCATAGGGGTGTCCCTGCGCGAAGGTATCCGGGTCGATAACGCTGAAGTCGATCTGGCCCTGCATCGCGCGGCGCCTAGAGCAGATCGGCCGGGGTGGTCGGCATGCCCAGCTCGACCTTGCCGGCGAGCACGGCGGTGCGATCCCAATCGAACATCACGTGGCCGCGCATCACCTGCAGATCGCGCAGGTGCCGCTGCAAGGGCGCGCTGGTCATCGACGCGCTTGCCCCGGCAGCAGCGCCCAGCGTGTTGACCGCCGAATTGGCCAGCCGCACGATCTGTGCCGCGGCCAGCCGCAACGCCACCTGAACGTCAATCGGGGTCTGCGCGCCATTGGGGCCTTCGCGGTCCAGCACCCGGCAGGCATCGTCCCAGACCAGCCGCGCCGCGCGAACATCGGCCATCGCCTCGCCCAGCCGCAGGTGGGTGGTCTGCATATCGCCCTGCCGCGCCCCGCCGCTGAACGCCTGAAGCTTGGTCTTCATCCGCTCTGTGAACCAGTCAACCGCGGCCTCCGCCGCGCCCAGCGCCGGGGTTGCCGCGACCAGCGCCAGCCCGGCCCGCAAAGGTGCGCGCAGGGTCGATCCCGGGTGCAGCGCCTCGCCCGGCGAAGCGCCGGCGGCCATCAGCCGGGCGGGCAATGTCATGTGGGTGGGCACGAACACATCGCGCACAATCACCGCCTGGCTGCCCGTCGCGGCCATGCCCGATACGTACCAGACATCGTCGATCTCAGCCTGGCCCACCGGCATGGCGCAGAAGATCGGCTCCATCGTCTCGGGATTGAGGCCGTTGACCAACAGCCAATCCGAATGGTTGACCCCGGTGGCCCATTCCCACCGCCCCGAAACGCGAAAGCCCCCTTCGACCGGCACCGCCTTGCCGGTGGGAGCAAGCGGCGCCGGCGCGCGCGGGATTGCGCCATCCTTGAAGAAGGCGGCCTGCGCCTCCGCACCGAACTTGCACAGCATCCACGCGTGAAGCGCCAGGAATGACAGCGTCCAGCCGCTTGAGGGGCAGCCCCGGCTGAGCCGGCGCACCACATCCATGAAGGCGCTGAACTGCGCGCCCTGCCCGCCGACCCCGGCCGGGGCCAGCATGGCGAAGAAGCCGGCGGCATCGGCCTCGTCCACGGTTGCATCGGGCATCGCCCGCGCAGCTTCGGCGGCGGCGGCGCGATCAGCGAGGCGCAAGGCAAAGGCATCGGCCCAATCGCTCCACGGTTCTCCGCCGCGCGTCATACCACTGACCTGGCTTTGCTGGGCCATCATGCCGATCCTTTCCCAATTGCCTCGTGCGGGCTTTCAAGCAGCCTGTCCAAGTTCCAATTTTTTGTCAAGTTAGTTTACAGAGTTAACGAAAGGCAGCTTGGGATTACTACTAAGATGGGCTCAAAACCGTCCGAAATCAGCCGAAACTATCTTGCGCGCCCTGCCCCGAGCGGGAATGGAGAACCCATGGCGAATTCCCTGCTGATGCTTGACCTGATGCGGACCTATCTGTGGTTCGACGAACAACTGCGCAGCCGGCTGGCCGAGCGCGGCTGGGGTGCGGTCAGCCGGTCGCAGTCGCTGGTGCTGACCCATATCGCCAATGGGGTTAGCCGGGCCTCGCGGATCGCGGAAAACCTAGGGGTTACGCGTCAGGCGATGAGCCAGCTGCTGAGCGACATGGAATCGCGCGGACTGATCGAACTGCAGCCCGACCCGTTCGATCGCCGCGCCCAGCTCGTCCAGTTTGCCCCCGGCGGTGCGGCAATCCGCGAGGATGCCCAGCAGACGCTGCGCGAGCTTGAACGCGACATGGAAGAGGCACTGGGCAGCGAGCGGATGCGCGATCTGCGCGAGGCGCTGGAACGCTTCCCCGAACGCTGATCGCCCCCCGCGCCGAACGGCAATCGTCAATTTCAACGACATTTTTACCCAACGGTCCATAACCACCCCGGCAGGGCTGGCGAGGTGGCTGGCGATCGGTTATTCGGCACCCATATCCGGGCGGCAAAACTGCCCCGGAGCGCCGGAACCGATCATGCAATCACCTTACCTCATCGTATCATTGCTCCAGGGCTTCTACTGGTTCGATTCCGGGCTGCAGAGCTTCCTGCGCGCGCGCAGCTGGCCCACGCTGACCCATTCGCAATCGATGGTGATGATGAACATCACGATCGGCGCGACCCGGCCGGTGGAAATCGCCCGCAATCTGGGGATCAGCCGTCAGGCGGTCCACGTCACGCTGGCCCAGATCGCCGAACTCGGCATGATCCGCTTTGCCGACGATCCGACTGACAAGCGCACCAAGATCGTAGTGCTGACCGAAATCGGCGAACCGATGCGCCGCGATGCCCAGGCCGCCGTCTCGATGATGACCAAGCGCCTGGCCGAACGCATCGGCCAGCCGCAGCTTGCCGGGCTGATCGCGGCCTGCGGGGTGGACTGGGGCGATCCGATCGATTTCGAAGCCGAAGCCGCGCTCGAAGCGCGCGCCTGACGGCTCAGGCGCCGACGGCGCTACGCTTGCCCTGCCAATAGGGCGCCCGCAGCTGCGCCTTGAGCACTTTGCCCGCGGGGCTACGCGGCAGCGGTTCGCTGCGCAGATCCCAGCTCTTGGGGCATTTGTAGCGCGCCAGCCGCTCGTGCAGGTGCGCCAACAGCGCCGCGGTGCTCGGCGCAGCGCCCGCAACCGGCACGACGATCGCGTGGACCAGTTCGCCCCAGTGCGCATCGGGAATGCCGATCACGGTGCATTCGTGCACCTCGGGGTGCAGGCTCAGCGCGTTTTCGACCTCGATCGAATAGATGTTTTCCGCGCCCGAGACGATCATGTCCTTCATCCGGTCGGTGATGGTGATGAAGCCATCCTCGTCCATGAAACCGGCGTCCTGCGAATGCATCCAGCCGCCGCGCAGGGCTTCGGCGGTTTCCTCGGGCCGGTTCCAATATCCCGCCATCACGCAGGGCCCGCGCCCGACGATTTCGCCCACCTGCCCACGCGGCAGTTCGGCGCCATCGGGGCCAACCACCATGATCTCGAAGCCATAACCCGGAACGCCTGCGGTGCGCAGCTTGGCCAGTCCGCTCTCGACCCGGTGGTGTTCGGGCATCAGGAAGGTGATCGAGGGCATTTCGGTCATTCCGAAGCCCTGGATAAACGCGATCCCCGGCAGACGCTCCTGCGCGCGGGCGATGGTCGCCGCGGGCATCGGTGAGCCGCCATAGCCCAGCATCCGCAGCGAGGAGAGATCGTGCGCTGCAAGGTCAGCATGGGTCAGCGTATCGATCACCGCCGGCACGGTGAACACGTGGGTCACGCGGTGCCGCGCGGTCAGCGCCATGATCGTCGCGGGGTCGAGCTTTTGGGCAAAGACGTGGGTTCCGGCCACCATCGTCACCGAAAACATCCCGATATCGGCAAGGTGGAACATCGGCGCGCAGTGCAGGTTCACGCAGGCCGGGCCGAACCCGATCATCATGATCAGGTTGTTCGCCACCGAAACCAGATTGCGGTGGGTCAGCATCACGCCCTTGGGCAGACCCGTGGTGCCGCCGGTGTAGAACACCCCGGCAAGATCGGCATCGGCGCGGGCCGCATCGGCCAGCGGTACAAGCCCGGCCGCCGCCCGGCGCAGGCTGCCGCCCGCTTCATCGAGCCGTTCGATCCGCAGGTCTGGCAAAGCCTCAGCGAGGCCCGCAGCCTGGGCTTCGAACCCATCGCCCACCAGCAGCACTTTCGCGCCCACGTCGCTGAGCTGGAACGAGAGTTCGGCAACCGTCAGCCGGGTGTTGAGCGGGACGATCACCGCCCCGGCCCAGAATGCCGCGAAATAGGCATCGTAATAGTGATCGCTGTTGGCGGCGAGCACGGCCACCCGATCATCGGCCCCGGCGCCAAAACTGCGCAGCAGCGCGGCAAGGCGCGCGATGTCATCGGCAACTTCGGCCCAGCAGCGCTGCCGCTCACCATCGATGGTGGCAAGGCCGCGCGGATTGATGCGCGCCGCGCGATGGATACCCTGGGTCAGTTGCACGAAATTTCAGGCCTTTATCAGCTTGGTCCGGCAGCCCGCCAATGCATGGCGCAGCCTCCGGTTCATCCCCGTTTCCAGCTACCCAGCCTTGCGGATATTGTCAAATAAATTGCCTATTACGTGAGGTGATCAGATCACGCCGCGCGCTGTCAGATCGGCCAGCTGGGCACTGTCGAGGCCGAGCAGCGCGCCATAGACTTCGGCATTGTGTTCGCCCGGCACGGCAGGCGCCGGGCGGCGCACGGCCGAGGGCGTATCCGACAGCTTGGGCATCGGCGCCTGCATCCGCAGCGCGCCGTGGACCGGATCGTTCACCGCAACGATGGCCTCGCGCGCGGCGAAGTGCGGATCGGCCAGCATTTCCTTGCCCGTGAAGATCCGCCCGGCGGGAACCGAATGTTCGACCATCAGGGCTTCGAGCTGATCGACGGTCAGGGTCAGGGTCCAGGCCTCGATCAGATCATCGAGTTCGCGCTGGTTGGTGCCGCGCGCGATGTGGGTGGCATAGCGCGGATCGCTGGCCAGTTCGGGGCGGCCCATCGCCTGGGCCAACCGGGCAAAGATCGTGTCGCCATTGCCGCCGATCATGTATTCGCCGTCGCTGCAGCGATAGACGTTGCTCGGCGCGATGCCAGGCAGGATCGAGCCCAAACGCTGCCGCACCAGCCCCATCGCGTCATATTCTGGAACCAGGCTTTCCATGACCTGCAGCACGGCTTCGTAGAGCGCGGAATCGACCACCTGCCCCTTGCCGCTGACCTCGCGCGCACGCAGCGCGGCCAGCGCACCCATGCAGCCATAGGTCGCCGCCAGGGTATCGCCGATCGAAACCCCCATCCGGCTTGGCGGGCGATCCGGATCGCCCACGATCGCGCGCCAGCCGCCCATCGCCTCGCCGATCCCGCCATAGCCGGCGCGGGTCGAATAGGGGCCGGTCTGACCATAGCCGCTCATCCGCACCACGATCAGGCGGGGATTGATCGCGTGCAGCGCATCGGGCCCCAGCCCCCACTTCTCCATCGTGCCGGGCTTGAAATTCTCGATCATGATGTCGGCATCGGCGAGCAGGCGGCGGGCCAGATCCTGCCCCTCGGCCACGCGCAGGTTGGCAGTGACCGACCGCTTGTTGCGGGCGATCACGCTCCACCACACCTTGCGCTCGCCATTGCCCCAGGTCCGCATCGGATCGCCCACCACCGGCGGCTCGATCTTGATCACATCGGCGCCCATGTCGCCCAAGAGCTGGCCGCAGAACGGGCCCGCGATCAGCTGCCCCAGCTCGACCACCTTGATCCCGGCCAGCGCACCCTTGTTCTCGCTCGTCATCATTCGCTTTCCGCTTTGGGGAATCCGCCGGCCCGGGCCAGCATCGAAGGCATGGGCTTGTCCATCACGCCCGCAAGCCAGTGCGCGGCCGCGATCAGCCGGTCAAGCTCAAGCCCCGTGGCCACGCCCGAGCGTGCCAGCAGATAGGCCACGTCCTCGCTCGCCACGTTGCCCGCCGCGCCCGGGGCAAAGGGACAGCCGCCCAGCCCGCCGATCGAGGCATCGACCACGCCAGCCCCGGCTTCGACCGCCGCCCAGACATTGGCGATCCCGGTGTTGCGGGTGTTGTGGAAATGGACGCGCACCGGCAGCGGCGCGATAGCCGCCTTCACCGCCGAAACCAGCGCCGAAACCTGCGCCGGCACGGCCACGCCGATGGTATCGGCCAGGGCAATCTCGCACGGACCGAAGGCAGCAAGTTCGCGCGCCATCGCCACCACGTGGGCCGTGTCCACCTCGCCCCCGAACGGACAGCCGAAGGCCACCGCAATGGTCACCTGCGCACTGCGCCCGGCGGCCTTGGCCAGAGCGATGATGCGCCCGGCCACGGCGATCGATTCCGCGCTGGTCTGGCCCTGGTTGCGGATCCCGAACGGATCCGACGCAATCGCCACCGCGCCCAGCTGATCAAGCCCGCTGGCGAGCGCGCGTTCGGCCCCGCGTTCGTTGAGCACCAGCCCGATCCGGGTCACCCCGGCGGGCGCGCCCAGCGCGGCCACCACCGCTTCGGCATCGGCCATCTGCGGCACGCGCTTGGGATTGACGAAGCTTGCCACTTCGATCCGCCGCGCGCCCGCGGCAATGGCGCGGCGGATCAGTTCGACCTTGTCCTCGGTCGAAACCAGTTTCGCCTCGTTCTGCAATCCATCGCGCGGGCCGACCTCGACCAGTTCGATGGCCCTTGTGTGCTGTGTCATGGTAGCGGTCTGGACTATTGCTGCCCGGCGATCCAGTCCCTCACCACTTCGGCGGCCTGCACCACCAGCTCGGGCTGGCCGAAGTAATAGTGATTGGCGCCCATGATCATCTTGTGATCGATCGAACACTTGCTGGCCGCAGCCATCAGCCGCGCCGCGTGGCTCGGCGTGCAGGCATCGTCGGCGCTGTTCTCGATCACCAGCATCGGGCAGGAAATGCGCGCGGCACACTTCAGGCCATCGGCGTTGGAATCGTCATAGGACCACTGCGACATCCACGAACGCAGTGTGGCAAAGCGCGCCAGCCCAACCGGCCCGTCATTCACCACAAAGGGATCGCCGAGCATACAATGATTGGGCTGGCGATCGTTGGGATCGACCGCCGGATCAACCCAGCGCGGATCGGCCATCGTGCCCTGAACGGTAAAGCAGCGTTCGTGGTTTTCGAGGCCCTTGGCCTTGAGTTCGGCGAGCTGCCCCTTGACCCAGGCGGTAATGCGCCGGTTGCGGGCGATCTGCCGCTCGCGGTATTCGGCGACGAATTCGGCCGAGAATGGCGGCTTGGGGCCATTTGGATCGTAGATGTTCCAGGCCGGGTTGCGATCGAAGGGACGGCTCTCATCCTCGATCGAGGGATCGAGCCACTCGGTCAGCGTCAGGTTGCGCGAAAGGTGCGCGGCCAGCAGCATCACGCCATCGGCCGGAATGAACTTGGCCGCGGTCAGATCATAAGGATCGCCCGCCGGGGTATGGGTGACGCGCGGATCCTGCGCTTCGGCCTGATAGAACATCGAGAGCGAGCCGCCGCCCGACCAGCCGCCGAGGTAGACCTTCTTGTAGCCCAGCCGCTCCTTGGCATCGCGCACGCAGGCGGCCAGATCCATCACCGCGCGTTCCATGATCAGCGCGGTGTCGTTGCCGCGGTAGCGCGGATTGCAGTAGATCGTGTGCACGCCCATCTTGGCCAGCGTGCCGACCAGCGGGAGATAGGATCCACCCCCGATCGGATGCGAGAAGATCACCACGCTGTCCGCCGCTTCTTCGGGCTTGAGCAGGTGGCATTCCACCGCAACCTTGCCGATTTCGCCGCCGTAGGTGTCCTTGAAGGCGCTCTGTTCGCTGAACAGGACCAGATAGGGAATGCGCTCGTATTTCACCGGTTACTCCTCAGGCTGCGGCGGGGGCATGGCGGCTGCGGCGATCGACCGCTTCGGCGCCGAATTTGGCGATCTTGGCCGGCCGCGTGCGCGCGGTCCATTCGGCCAGGGCAGCATCGAACTTGGCGGTTGCGCCGGCAAGGATCGCATCGTGATCCTTCACCCGCACCGTAAGTTCGACCTGTATTCCATTGGGATCATACATATAAATCGATTTGACGAAACCGTGATCGACCGGCCCGACCGCGCTGATCCCGAAGCTGTTGATGCGTTCCTGCATGGCCAGCAGATCGTCCTCGCTGGCTACCTCGAAGGCCCAGTGCATGTCGAAGCTTTCCTTGCGCTGGAACCAGTCGGGATCGGCTGAACCCGGCGCATCGAAAAAGGCCAGGAACTCGCCATTGCCCATGCGGAAGAACAGGTGGAGATAGGGGTCATGCTCGCCCGTGCCGGTGACTTCCTCCAGCACGATCCCGGTCCGGTCGACCAGCCCGAGCACGTCGGAATAGAACCAGATCGTCTGCTGCGCATCGCGGCAACGGTAGGCGGCGTGGTGGACCCCGAGAATCGGGCGGGGCTTGATCTGCGTCGTCATGGCCTGCACTCCCTCCACATCCCGATCGGCGCACGGCGCACCTGCGCCAGCTTGTCACCGATCGGATCGGGGCATCTTAGAAGGGCTGCGATAGCTGTCAATCCAATTGACAATTATCGCCCGGCACAAGCGCACTTCAGGCGCGATAGGCCCGCATGAACACGTCGACCGCGCCTTCAACCTCCAGCCGGATCTCCTCGGGCCCCGGCATGGCGCAGGCGCCAAGCAGCAGCCGCTGATAGGCGCCGTTCTGGAACAGGCCGATGAACTGCTGCGCGGCAAGCAGCGGATCGGCCCGGCGCAGCTTGCCCAGATCCATCTGTCCCGCCAACCACTCCGCCGTGCGCGCCTGCCCGCGGCTGATCCCGCGTTCAAACAGCAGCCGCCCCAACTCCGGGAACCGCCCGGCCTCGCCCATCACCATGCGGTGCAGCGCCACGATCTGCGGGCGCAGGATCGTGGCCATCACCGTCAACCCCAGTTCGCGCAGGGTCGCGGCAGGATCCCCCGCCGGCGGCAAAGGCAGGCGCAGCGCCTCGCCATAGCGTTCGACCAGATCATCGACCACGGCGGCAAACAGGTCATGCTTGTTGCGGTAATAGCTCCACAGCGTGGTCTTGGAGCCGCCGATCGCAGCGGCGATCGCCGACATCGTGGTCTGACCATAGCCGTGCTTGAGAAACGCCTTGCGCGCCGCCGCGACGATCGTCTGGCGGCGCTGCTCCTGGCGCACGGCGGGAGACTGGGCGGATGATTGCCGGGTCATGAAATCGTACTAATCAGTATCATTGCGGTTGACAAGACCGCCCCCCAGCGGGCAATGCGCCGTACCATGCAGTACGGTATCCCGACCCGCAGCGCCTTGCCCAATTTCGCCGCCTTGCTGATCGCGGGCAGCGCGCTCGCGGGCTGCGCCGCCATGCCGCCAGCAAGCCAGCTGGCCCAGCCCCGCGCGCTGGGCGCAGCCTCCGCCAGCGAAGCCGCCTTTCCCGCCGACACCTGGTGGACCGCCTATGGCGATCCCGGGCTCGATGCACTGATCGCCCAAGGCTTGGCCAATTCCCCCGACATGGCGATTGCCGCCGCCCGCATTCGCGCGGCAGACGGCATGGCCCGGCAAGCCGGGGCCGCCGCGCTACCGACGCTGGGCGTCGATGCCGCGGTGGGCGGCAACAAGCAGAGCTACAACATGGGCATCCCCGCCCAGTTCGTGCCCCACGGCGTGGTCGATACCGGGCGGATCTCGGGCACGCTCGGGCTCGACCTCGATCTGTGGGGGCGCAACCGCGCCGCCCTTGCCGCCGCTTCGGGCGAGGGCGCCGCCGCGCGGGTCGATGGGGCACAGGCCCGGCTGCTGCTGACCAGCGCGATTGCGCTTGCCTGGGGCGATCTCGCTCAGCTCTATGCCACCCGCGATGTCGCCGCCCGGCAGGCCGAAGTGCTGGCCGAAACCGAACGGCTGACCGAGGCCCGCCGTGCCAGCGGAATCGATAGCGGGATCGACCTCAACCTTGCCCGCGCCCGCCATGCCAGCGCGCAGCAGGCGCTGGCCGCGCTCGATGAAGCCATCGCGATCAGCCGCAACCGGATCGCCGCGCTGGTTGGCGCGGGGCCGGACGTGGCCGCCACGCTGCCTACGCCGCGCGCCGGGCTGACCGCCAGCACCGCAATCCCGGCAGAGCTGCCCGCCAGCCTCGTCGCCCGCCGCCCCGATCTGGCCGCCGCGCTGCTGCGCACCGAGGCTGCGGCCCAGCGGGTCAAGGTCGCCCGGCTCGATTTCTATCCCGACATCAACCTCTCGGCCGTAGTCGGGCTGCAATCGCTGGGAATTGCCCAACTGTTCGACAGCGGATCGACCTATGCCAATTTCGGCCCGGCGATCCGCCTGCCGCTGTTCGAGGGGGGGCGCCTGCGCGGGCGCTATGACAGCGCCGCCGCCGGCTATGAAGAAGCTGTGGCGCGCTATGACCAGAGCCTGCTGGCCGCGCTGCGCGAAGTGGCCGATACGCTCGAATCCCGCCGCGATCTTGCCGGCCGCCTCGCCAGTGCGCGCGCCGCCGATGCCGCCGCACAGGAAGCCGCCCGGCTGGTAACCCTGCGCCGCAAGCAAGGCATCGCCAGCCAGTTGCAGGTGCTGGCCGCTGAAGACACCGCGCTGGGTGCGCGCCGGCTCGGGGTCGAGCTGGAAGCCCGCGCCTATCTGCTTGACGTAATGCTGACCAAGGCACTGGGCGGCGGTTTTACCGCCCCGCCCCGCCCCCTGGGGAACAATTGAAATGACCGATAACGCCACGATTTCCGATCAAACCCCGGGCAGCGGCGATGCCGCGATGGACCGCCGCCGCAAGGCGCTGCGGATCTTCGGCGCGGCGCTCGCCGTCGTCGCGCTGATCTGGGGCGTGTGGTATTTCCTGACCCAGGCCGGGCGGGTCCATACCGACAACGCCTATGTCGGCGCCGATACCGCCGTGGTCACGCCGCAGGTTTCCGGCACGGTCAAGGAGGTGCGCGTTGGCGGCACCCAGATGGCCCGCAAGGGCGACGTGCTGATCGTGCTCGACGATGCCGATGCCCGGATCGATCTCGCCAATGCCGAAGCCGCGCTGCAGCAGGCGCGCCAGCGCTTCCGCCAGGCCGTGGCCGGCACCGCATCGTCATCAGCCCGGGTCAGCGCCCGCGCCGCCGACATCGATCAGGCCCGCGCCCGGATGACCATTGCCCGCGCCGATTTCGAACGCGCCCGCAGCGCCTATGACCGCCGTTCGCGGCTGGGTGAAAGCGGCGCGGTTTCGGCCGAGGAATTGACCCAGGCCCGTGCCGGATTCTTGCAGGCGCAAGCCGCGCTGGGCCAGGCCCAGGCTGCGCTTGCCGCAAGCGAAGCTACCCGCGCCTCTGCCGCGGGCGATCTCGCGGCCAGTTCGGCGCTGACCGCCGGCCTCAGCGAAGCCACCGCCCCCGATGTGGTCGCCGCCGAGGCCCGGCTGGCGCTCGCCCGGCTCAATCTCGAACGCACCGTGGTGCGCGCGCCGATCAGCGGGATCGTGACCAACCGGCAGGTCCAGATCGGCCAGCGGATTGCCGCCGGCACCCCGATCATGACGCTGGTTCCGCTCGATGCGGTATTTGTCGATGCCAACTTCAAGGAAAGCCAGCTGCGCAAGGTCAAGCCCGGGCAAAGCGTGGAGCTGACCTCGGACTATTACGGCCGCAGCGTGGTGTTCCACGGCAAGGTCTTCGGCTTTGCCGGCGGCACGGGCGCGGCCTTTGCGCTGATCCCGGCCCAGAACGCCACCGGCAACTGGGTCAAGGTGGTGCAGCGCCTGCCGGTGCGCATCCGGCTCGATCAGGCCGAACTGCGCGATCATCCGCTGCGCGTTGGCCTGTCGATGGACGCGGTGATCGACACCCGCGGCGAATAGGGCCGAGCCGATGACCGACGAACGCCTTGCCCCCCTCAGCGGCGCCAAGCTGACGCTGGCGGCGATCGGGCTGGCGCTGGCGAACTTCATCGTCATCCTCGACACCACGATCACCAACGTCTCGGTGCCGCACATCGCGGGCGGGCTGGCGATTTCGCCCTCACAGGGCACCTGGACGATTACCTCCTATGCCGTGGCCGAGGCGATCACCGTGCCGCTGACGGGCTGGCTGGCGGCGCGCTTTGGCACCTACCGCACGCTGGTCGCCTCACTGCTCGGCTTTGCACTGTTTTCGGTGCTGTGCGGGCTGGCCCGCACGATCGAGCTGCTGGTCGTGCTGCGGGTGCTGCAAGGGCTGTCAGGCGGGCCGCTGATGCCGCTCACCCAGACCCTGATGCTGCGCATCTTCCCGCCCGAGAAAATGGGCGGGGCGAATGCCCTGTGGGGGGTAACCACGATCGCCGCGCCGATCATCGGCCCACTGATCGGCGGCTATATCTCGGACAACTGGTCGTGGCCATGGATCTTCTACATCAACCTGCCGGTCACCGCGCTGTGCCTGTTCATCGTGACCCAGCTGATCGCGCGCTATGAAACCGAAACCGTGCGCGAGCGGATCGACGGGGTCGGCCTTGCGCTGCTGGTGGTCTTCGTCGGCTCGTTCCAGCTGATGCTCGATCTTGGGCGCGAGTATGACTGGTTCAATTCGCCGATGATCACCACGCTGGCGCTGACCGCGGCGATCGGCTTCGTCGCCTTCCTGATCTGGGAACTCACCGATCCGCACCCGGTGGTCGATCTCAAAGTGCTGCGCCACCGCACCTTATGGGTAGGCACGATCGGGGTCGCGCTGGGCTTTGGCGGGATGTTCTCGATGATCGTGCTGATCCCGCTGTGGCTGCAATCGGTGATGGGCTACACCGCCAGCGAAGCCGGGCACGCGATGGCCTTTATCGGGATCTTCGCGATCCTGATTGCCCCGCTCGCGGCCAAGCTGATGGAAGTGGTCGACCTGCGGCTGTGCATCACGCTGGGCACGCTGTGGCTGGTGATCATGTCGCTGATGCGCACCCAGTGGACCACCGAGGGCGATTTCTGGGACTTCAGCCTGCCGCAACTGCTGCAAGGCCTCGGGATGCCGTTCTTCTTCATCGGGCTGATGACCTTTGCGCTGTCCTCGGTCCCGCCCGAGGATACCGCCTCGGCCGCCGGGCTGCTGAGCTTCATGCGCACGGTCAGCGGCGCGGTCGGCACCGCCTTGGCGACCGCCACCTGGGACGATGCCACCCGCGAAAACCGCGCGCTGCTGGTCGGCCAGCTCAACGATCCCGCCGGCGCAATGGCCCGCATGGAACATGCCGGCATGGGCGAGGCCCAGGCGCGCGGAGTGATCGAACGCCTGGTCGATTCCCAGGCCGCCACGCTGGGGGCAAGCCACGTATTCTTCATGGCGGCGGCGGTGCTGTTCCTCGCCGCGTTCCTGCCCTGGCTGGCCCCCCGCCCCAAGCTGCGCGGCGGCGTGGGTGCCCCCGCGCACTGACCCCGCAATCAGGGCTGGCCAAGCCCATCCGCGCAGTTTAACCAAGCGATTAAACAGCGCGGGAATCGCCGCGCGCGGGATAGGAGCGGGGCAGATGACAAGGCAGGTCGAACGAACCGATGCAAACGGGGTTGCCGTGCTGACCCTCAACCGCCCGGACAAGCTCAATGCGCTGACGGTGACCATGTTCCGCGAACTGCGCGAACACGTGGCCGCGCTGCGCGGCGATGCTTCGATCGCCTGCGTGGTGCTGCGCGGCGCGGGCAAGTGCTTTTCCGCCGGGCACGATCTGGCCGACATCGCCACGGGTGAGGAAGTGCCCTCGCGCGGGTGGCACAGCGAAACCTTGCGCCTGCTTGAAAAGCTGCCCCAGCCGGTGATCGCGGCGGTTCACGGCCATTGCTACACCGGCGCGCTCGAAGTGGCGCTGGCCTGCGATTTCATCGTCGCGGCCGATAACGCCCGGTTCGGCGATACCCATGCCAAGTGGGCCCTGACCCCGATCTGGGGGATGAGCCAGCGCCTCCCCCGCCGGGTCGGCATCGCCACGGCCAAGCGGCTGATGTTTACCGCCGACATGATCGACGCGGCCGAGGCCATGCGGATCGGGCTGGCCGAATTCGTGGTCCCAGCGGCCACCTTCGATGCTGAAATCGCCGCGCTCGCCGCGCGCATCACCGCCAATTCCGCCTTCACCCACCGCGCCAACAAGCGCCTGCTCGACACCACCGATGCGATGCATCTCGATGCCGGGCTGCAATGGGAAGTCATGGAATGCGAAGGCCACGGGCCCGACATGCACGACCGCATCGCCGCCTTCACCGGCAAGAAACAGTAAGGCAGACCGGCAATGGATATTGAATTCGGCCCCGAGCTTGAGGCTTTCCGGCGCGAGGTCGCCGAATTTCTCGATACCGCGCCTACGCCCGAGATCCGCGAGGCTGGCCGCAAGACCACCAGCGCCTTCGCCCCGTTCGAAGCGGCGATCAAATGGCAGGGTATCCTGAACCAGCGCGGCTGGGCCGCACCGGGCTGGCCCAAGCAGTATGGCGGCACCGGCTGGTCGGTCGAACAGCGCTACATCTTCGCCGAGGAATACTGGAAGCGCGACCTGCCGCCGCTGCTGCCCAACGGGTTGCAGATGGTGGGCCCGCTGCTGATCGAGGCGGGCAGCGAGGAACAAAAGGCCCGCTACCTGCCCGGCATCCTCAGCGGCGAGGATTACTGGACCCAGGGCTATTCCGAACCCGGCGCGGGATCGGACCTTGCCGCGCTCAAATGCAGCGCCGTGGCCGACGGGGATGACTACATCATCAACGGCCAGAAGATCTGGACCACGCTGGCGCACAAGGCCAACCGCATGTTCATGCTGGTGCGCACCGACGGCGCCGGCAAGAAGCAGCAGGGGATCACCTTCCTGCTGCTGGAGCGGACCGACTACCCGGGCATGGAAATCCGGCCGATCATCGGCCTCGATGGCATTCCCGAGCAGTGCGAGGTGTTCTTCGACAATGTCCGCGTGCCGCAATCAGCCCGCGTCGGCGCCGAGAACGACGGATGGAGCGTGGCCAAGGCCCTGCTCAAGCACGAACGCGGCGGGTCGGCCAGCAGCCCGGCGATGTATCGCCGCCTCGAAACGATCCGTGCGGCGGCCAGCGGCACGCCCTCGCCCCACGGCGGCACGGTGCTCGACGATCCGGTGTTCCAGCGCGATCTCGGCGAACTCGAAGCCGAAATCGCAGCCTGCGCGGCCTTTGAAAAGCTGGTGATCAGCGGCCATCCCTCGGCCGCCGATCCGGCCATGCCATCGCTGACCAAGGTGATGAACAGCGAACTGACCCAGCGCATCTCGGTGATGATGACCCGGGTTGCCGGGCTCGAAGCCCTGCCCTTGCAGCCTGAGGCGCTGGAGGTCGGATCCACGGCCGCGCCGCTCGGCAGTGATCTCGAACTGCTGGCCATGCCCTATTACCTCAATTCGCGGGCCACCACGATCTACGCCGGGACCAACGAGGTCCAGCGCGACCTGATCGCCCGCACCCTGCCGACCGCCTGACCGGGGGACTGACCATGGATTTCACTTTCACCTCCGAACAGGAAATGCTGCGCAGCGGTCTGGCCCGGTTGCTCAGCCAGACCTGCAGCTTTGACCAGCGCCAGGCGCGGCTGCGCGCCGGGCGCGGCCACGATGCCGATGTCTGGCGCCAGTTTGCGGACATGGGCCTGCTCGCCCTGCCCTTCAGCGAGGCCGAAGGCGGGCTGGGCGGCGGCGCGAGCGATGTGGTGGCAATCGGCGAACTGCTCGGCCGCCATCTGGTGGTCGAACCCTATGTCGGCTCGATCCTCCTAGGCGGCAAGGCGCTGGCGCTGGCCGGGGAACGCGCGGGCGCGCTGCTGGGCACGGTCATCGCCGGCGAGGCCGTGGCCGCGCTCGCGCACGAGGAACGCCACGGGATCGGCCCGCTCGCCATGCTCGGCACCACACTGAGCGAAAGCAGCGGCACGCTGCGGCTGGATGGCGACAAGCGCATGGTGCTCGATGGTGCTGAGGCGCAGGTACTGGTCGTGTCCGCCCGGCAAGGGGACCGGCTGGTGCTGGTCCAGGTCGATCCGGCCGCTGCCGGGGTGAGCATCACGGGTTATACCACCATCGATGGCCGCCGCGCTGCAAACCTGCGCTTTGCCGGGGTATCGATCGATCCCGCCGCCGTGCTGCTGGACAATGCCGAAGCGGCGCTGGATGGGGTGATTGCGCTCGCTACGCTGGCGCTCTGCGCCGAAGCCGTGGGCGCGATGGGCGCGCTGCTCGAAGCCAGCAGCACCTATGGCGCGACCCGCAAGCAATTTGGCGTGCCGATCGCCAGCTTCCAAGCCATTGCCCACCGCCTTGCCGACATGAAGATCGCCTGGGCCAAGGCCAACGCCCTGCTGCTCCACACCACAGCGCTGGTCGAAGCCGGCAAGGGCGGCGCCCGCGAAATCGCGCTGCTCAAGGCGCAGGCCGGCCGCCTTGGCCGCAGCCTTGGCGAAAGCGCAGTGCAGGTCCACGGCGGGATCGGGATGACCGACGAACTCAACGTCGGACACTACCACAAGCGCATCCTCGCGATCGAGGCGATGCTTGGCAGCACCGACTATCACCTGCGGCGGGTCGGCGCGGCAGCGGCCTAGGGCACGGTATAGTCTCCGCAATCGGGCAGCGGACTGTCGGGCACATAGTCGCCGCTGGCGGGGTCGATCCGCAGCAGCCGCGTAACGCTGCAATCGGGATCGACCACCCGCTTCAGATCGCGTTGCCGCAGGCGCTTGCCCGCAAGCGAATCCGCCGAGCGTGACACTGCGCCCGGATAGGAGGTCGCGCGGGTGCGATAGCGCAGCACCGCTGGCCCTGCCCCGCTCCCCGGCGCAAGCGAGAGGCTGGCGCTGAAGCTGTATTCATCATGACAGGCCCCGGCGCGCTGGCGATAGTCCTCCTCGCTGAAACAGGCCCGGATCATCGCGCCGCCTTCCCACGGCACGGTCAAGACCGCGCGCACCGCGCCATCGGCGGGGACGCGGTAAAGCGTCAGCTGCGATGCCCAGGCACCGCCGCCCGAATAGGCGGTGCTTTGCTGGTCGATCACCCCGACCAGGCTGGTGCCATCGCCCAGCACGATCCGGCGCGGCCATAGCGCCAGGTTGGCAGCATCGGCATCGCCGCGCGGTGATGCCGGGGCCAATTCGGTGCTGACCGCCCGGCTGCCCGATGCCAGTTCGAGGATCGTCGGCGCGCCCTCCTCCTTGGCAATTCGCGCGCACCAGCTGCCATCCGCAACACACAGCCGCGCTTCATCGCCGGCTGCGGGGCGCAAGATTTCGATCCTGTTTGCCGGCAAGGTAGCTGCCGGAGCCAGAAGCAGCCCTGCCACCACGATCATGCTCATCCTGCCGCCCCTTCAATTGCCGCGTTCATAGCGCCCCCGGCCGAATGCCTCGGGCAACAGGGCCGTGCCATCAATGCTCAGGTCCAACCGCTCGAACGGCGGCGGGGTGAGCTGTTTTGCATCGATCCCGATGGCGACGACCCCGGCACTGACGGGCGGGACCGCGATGGTCTGGTCACGCTCGGGGGCGAAGGGGGCAGACACGCGGACCGACACCAGCGGCGCCGACACCGCGCCGGCATGGATCGCCAGCCCGCGATCCGCCGTCTCCAGGCGTTCTTCGTGCCCATCGGCGAAGCTGAGGGTTACCGCCACGCGGCGCGCGCCCATGTCGCTTTCGGGATCGAGCACCCGCACCGCCAGCCCGCCGATCCAGCCGCGCTCGTCGCGCGCGGCGGCGATATCGGGTTCCTGCGGCATGGTGCAGGCCGGCGGCAACACCGGTGGAAGCAGTTCGGGATCGGGGAGATCGGCTGCGCGCGACGCGTTGCGGGCGTGTTGGCGCGCCAGTTCCCATTCGCCCAGCGCCTGCTGCGCGGCTTCAATTTTGCCCGGCACAGGGCCGTTTGGCCCGATCGCCTCGCCCGCCAACCGCTCGGCTGCGGCGCGCGCGGTTTGGAGCTGCGCCAACGCTTCGTCAGCCCGCGCCTTAAGGCTTGCTGGGCTTTCGGCCTCCTCGCCGATCAGCGCCGGGCTGAGCGCCGGCGCGGCCATGACCCCGCCCAGGATCGGGCAGCGGTCCTGCACCGCGGCAACCTCTGCCTGATAGTGCTGATCGCGCAGCGCACGTTCGGGCCGTTCGCTCCATGGCTCGGTCCCGAGCAGGGCATAGAGCGGGCGGGTGCGATCGGGCATGGCAGCGCGCAGCACCACAGCCTGCCCTTCGCGCGTCCAGGTTCCGTTGACCTGCTGGTCGGCCGCGCCGTAGCTCATGAACCATGCGAAACTGCCGTCGGCGCGCAGCAGCAATTCAGAGCCAACCTCGTGCACGCCCGACAGGTAATAGTGCCCGGCAAAGGCCGGATCGACGACCCCGGCGGTGGCTGCCACAGCCGGGCGCTCCTGCGCCCGGGCCGGCGCCGCAGCAGCCGCCAGCAAGGCGGCCCATCCCAGCCATTTCATACCATTCATCTGCGCGACCCAACCCATCCTCGGAAACGTACTTATGCGTAGTGCCCCGGATTTCAGTCAATCGATTTAGCTGCCAGCATCTGACCTGCGTGCAGGCGGGTTTTCCCTTTTTTGCCTCACACGTCGTTAGGCAGCGCAGGGGAAACGGGGGCTAATGGGACTCCTGCGCTGCCTATTGACGTCAGCGCGTCACCCCAGTTGCAAAATGCTCAACACCCTGCGCGGGTTTCGCACTTGCGAATCGCGCAACCCAACCCCATTTGCGCCTTGCCTTTCAGGCATCCTCTCCCAAACTTTTAGGGCCGACCGGATTGCTCCGACCGGCCCATTCTTTTTGGGATAGAGCCCGCTGACAGGCGATCAGACCGGGGCTTGCGCCTTGGCGATCATCCCCGAAATATCGTCGAGCAGGCCAAGGCGCTGCTTCTTGAGATCTTCCAGACGGAAATCCGAAGCGGCTTCGACTTCGCTTTCGATGCGATGAATTTCACGATTGAGATCGTGGTATTGGTCCGAAAGCTTGCGGAAATGCGCATCCGACAGCTTGAGTTCGTGCAGCACACCGACGGCATCGGGAAATTCGGCATGAAGATCGTGGGGGGTGTGGCTCATCGTTACCTTCTCTGTTCGGACAATCGGTTGCGACCCGGTTGACGAACATTCACACGCCAGGCCGAAGGGCTGCATTGCGCAGGATCAAGTCCTGCACAATTTGCTCCTCCGGCCCGCGATTACTTCGGCTTACCCCCGCGTGAAGCTGCCGCCCGCTGCGGCCTTCTCGACCAGCAGCTTGGCCGGCTCGATCCCGATCGCGCGCAAGCCTTCGACCACCTTGGGCAGGCCCACGGTGTCAGCCCAGAACATCGGCCCGCCGGTATAGACCGGCCAGTTGTAGCCCAGGATGCAGGCCACATCGATGTCGCTGGCGCGGATCGCAACGCCTTCTTCAAGCACCTTGGCACCTTCGTTGACCACCGGATAGAGCAGCCGGGCGATGATCGCCTCGGCGCTTTGCGGGCCGGTGTTGGCCACGCCCTTGGCCGCAGCCAGATCGGCGATCACCTGGGCGGCAACGGGGCTGGGCGAAGCGATGCGCTTGTCGTCATAGTCATAGAAACCGCCGCCCTGCTTCTGCCCCAGCCGGCCCAGCTTGACGAGATCGCCATTGAGCGTGCGCTCGTTCGAGCCACGCCCGATCACGTCGAGCCCGACCAGATCGCCCATCGCGAACGGCCCCATCGCAAAGCCATAGTCGAACACCGCCTTGTCGATGTCCTGCGGGGTCGGCCCTTCGAGCACCAGCGCCATGGCCTGCCGGCTGCGCGGCCCCATCACGCGGTTGGCGATAAAGCCCGGCCCCACCCGGCTCACCACCGGCACCTTGGCAATCGTGCGCGCCATCTTGAGCGCGGTGGCCAGCACCGCATCCGAGGTTTTCGCGCCGCGCACGATTTCGAGCAGCCGCATGACATTGGCGGGCGAGAAGAAGTGCAAGCCGACCACGCTTTCGGGACGCGAGGTGACCGAGGCAATCTCGTCGATATCGAGGTAGGAGGTGTTCGAGGCGAGGATCGCGCCGGGCTTGGCAATCGCGTCGAGCTTGCCGAACACGTCCTTCTTGATGCCCATTTCCTCGAACACGGCCTCGATCACCAGATCGACGCTCGCCAGCGCCTCAAGCCCGAGCGCGGGCGTGATCAGCGCCATGCGCTGCTCGACCTGCTCGGCGGTCATCCGGCCCTTGGCGGCGGTGTTTTCGTAATTCTTGCGGATCACGCCGACCCCGCGTTCCAGCGCGACCTCGCTCATTTCCACCAGCGTCACCGGGATCCCGGCGTTGAGGAAGTTCATGGTGATCCCGCCGCCCATCGTGCCAGCGCCGATCACCCCAACCGCCTGAACCGGCAGCGGAGCCACGTCCTTGGCCAGATCGGGCACCTTCGCCCCTTCGCGTTCGGCGAAGAAGTAATAGCGCTGGGCGGCGCTTTCGGTGCTGGTCAGCAGTTCGACGAACAGTTCGTGCTCGCGGGCGATGCCTTGGTCAAACGGCAGTTCCGCCGCCGCCTCGACCGCCTTCACGATATTGAACGGCGCCTTGAAACCGCGAAACGCGCGGGCGTTCTTCTTGAGGTATTCGGCGTAGACCTCGCTCTTGCCGCGATAGGGCTCGACCTTTTCCTGACGGTCGCGCACCCGCGGCAGGGGCTTGCCCTCGTCCACCAGCTTGCGCGCAAAGGCGATCGCATCCTCGCGCAGGCGCCCTTCCTCGGCGAGCGCATCGATCATCCCCATGTCGAGGGCCTTCTTGGCCGGCACCGGAGCCCCGCCGCCGATCAGTTCAAGCGCGGCAGGGATTCCCACCACGCGCGGCAGCCGCTGGGTACCGCCTGCGCCGGGGAGCAGGCCCAGTGCCACTTCGGGCAGACCAACCTTGGCCGAAGGCACCGCGATCCGGCAGTGGCAGGTCAGCGCCAGCTCGTAGCCGCCGCCCAGCGCCGTGCCGTGGATCGCGGCGACCACGGGCTTGGTCCCGCGCTCGATGATGTCGAACACTTCCTGCAGGCCCGGCTCCTGCGCCGGCTTGCCGAGTTCCGAGATGTCGGCCCCGGCCACGAAGGTGCGCCCCGCGCAGATCAGCACGATCGCCTTTACCGCGTCGTCGGCGGCAAACTGGCTGAACCCGTCATAGAGCGCGCGGCGCGTGTGGATCGACAGCGCGTTCACCGGCGGATAGTCGATGGTAAGGATGCCGATGCCGTCGATGACTTCGGTAGTGCCGACCTGGCTCATGATTTTGTCCCTCTCCTACAGCCCTTTGCGAGCCTTGATTCGTCTTTATGCTGCACGGCCATGCCACCGTTTGCACGCATCGTCATCACCGCGCGTGCAGACTAGGGCGCGCCCAGCACGGCAACCTGCGCCGCCAGCCGGTCCACCTCGCCGCGATCGTGGCTGACATAGAGGATCGGCAGGCCCAGTTCATCGCGCAGTCGCTCGATCAGCGCCATGATTTCCGCGCGGCGCGGTGCGTCGAGCGAGGACAGCGGCTCGTCCATCAGCAGGAACCGCGGCGCGCCGAGCAGCGCGCGACCGATCGCCACGCGCTGCGCCTCGCCGCCCGAAAGGGTGCGCGGCCAGCGATCGAGCAGGTGCGCGATACCCAGCAGCGCCGCCACCTGATCGAGATCGAGCCAGCGATCCGCCGGGCTGGCCAATTCCCAGCCGAACAGCAGATTGTCGCGCACGCGCAGGTGGGGAAACAGGCGCCCATCCTGAAAGACATAGCCCGCGCGGCGCTGCTGCACCGGCAGATCGATCCCGGCAGCGCTGTCGAACAGCACTTCGCCGCCGACCACGATCCGGCCCCGATCGGGGCGCAGCAGCCCGGCGACCATGTTGAGCACGCTGGTCTTGCCCGCGCCCGAAGGGCCAAGCAGCGCCGTCAGCCCGCTGCTGGCGGCAAGGTCCAGCCGGATGTCGGCAGCGCCCAGCCGGCGCTCGATCGTGATCTCAAAGGACATGGCCGCGCCCTTCCCGGCCCCGCACCAGCCATTCCGAGGCCAGCAAGGCCGCCAGCGACAGCGCCACCGCGATCACCCCTAGGCGGGTGACCTGCGCTTCGCCGCCGGGCACTTGCAGCGCGCCATAGATCGCCAGCGGCAGGGTGCGCGTCTCCCCCGGAATGTTCGACACGAAGGTGATCGTTGCGCCAAATTCGCCGAGCGAGCGGGCAAAGCCCAACACCATGCCCGCGAGCACGCCGGGCATGGCCAGCGGCAGGGTGATCGCGGTGAAAGTGCGCAGCCGCGATGCCCCCAGCGTCATCGCCGCCTGTTCAAGCCGCGGATCGACCGCCTCGATCGACAGCCGCATCGCCCGCACCATCAGCGGTAGCGCCATGACCGCCGAAGCCAGCGCCGCCCCGGTCCAGCGGAACATGAAGTGCAGCCCCAGCCAGTCCGCCGCCCAGCGCCCGACCGAGCCATTGGCGCCAAAGGCCAGCAGCAGCAGCCAGCCGGTCACCACCGGGGGCAGCACCAGCGGCAGGTGAACCAGCGCATCGAGCAGCACCCGCCCCGGAAACACCCTGCGCGCCAGCACCCAGGCGAGCGCGAAGGCCACCGGCAGGGTCGCGCCAATCGCCACCGCGCTGACCTTGAGCGAGAGGCCGACCACGGCCAGTTCGTCGGCTGTCAGGATCATCGGCGCGGCCCGGCGGCGCGGGTCGCGAAGCCGTGCCGCGCGAAAATCGCCTGCCCCTCGGCAGACAGCAGGAACCGCCGAAAGCCCGCGGTGCCCGGGCTGGTGGCCGCGCGCAGCACGGCGATCGGGTAGGTGATCGGGGCATGGCTGGAGGCCGGAAACTGGCCCACCACGCGCACTCCGCGCGAGGCAACCGCATCGCTGGCATAGACGATGCCAAGTGGCGCTTCGCCGCGTTCGACCAGCGCCAGCGCGGCGCGCACATTCTCGGCCCGGGCGAGGCTCCCTGCGACCTGCGGCCAGACCCCGAGCCGGGTCAGCGCGGCCTTGCCATATTTGCCCGCTGGGACCGCATCGGGATCGGCCATGGCCAGCCGTCCGCCGCCCAGCGCGCGGGCAAGTGCAAAACCGGGGGCGATTTTCAATTGCAGTGGGCTACCCGCCGGGGCGACCAGCACCAGCCGGTTGCCGACCAGCGGCGCGCGGGTGCCGGGGCGGGTCAGCCGCTTGCCGGCAACGTAGTCCATCCATTCCTCGTCGGCGGAAATGAACAGGTCAGCCGGGGCGCCCGCCTCGATCTGGCGGGCCAGCGCCGAGGATGCGGCAAACGACAGGACGGGGCGATCATGGCGCCGTGCGGCCCAGGCATCAGCGGCGTCGCTCAACGCTTCCTGCAGGCTCGAGGCGGCCAGCACCAATGGCGTGCGCGGAGCCGCCTGCGCCGGGGGCAGGACCAGCACTTGCGCGGCCAAAACGGCGGCGAGCCAGATTTTACGAAACAGCGGCACCGGCGATGATCCCGAATTGGCGATACCGCGCGTATAAAGCCAATTGCGGCGCGGGCAACGGGGCCGCAGTGCCGATGGCCCCCGCCCGGTTGGGCAGGGGCCGGATGTCAGCAGATCAGAACGCGGCCGAAATGGTGCCGACCAGCGCGCCCTTGGTGATGTAGTGGCCCGACTTGGAACCGCCAGCGAAGTTGGCGTTGCCAAAGGCGGTGCCGATATCGGTCCCGACGTAGGAGACGTTGAGGGTCAGCTTGCTCAGCGCGAAATCGGCGCCAAAACCATAGTCGACCACGTCCTTGCCGTGGGTGTAGCCGCTGGTCCCGCTCGAATAGCCAAGGTGGCCCTTGAGGGTGATCGGCGTATCACCGAGCGGCAGGCCGAGATCGCTGTAGACCCAGATGTTGTGGCCGCCGATGTTGCTCTGCTTCGGCGCCCAATAGGTGCCGAGCTTGGCGTTGACCGGGCCGACTTTGCCCGAAGCCGAACCATAGACTTCGACATAGTCGTGGCCGGTGGTGCCGGGATAGACGTAGTAGACAAGCCCGCCATCAAGCGTGGCCCCGCCGACCGTCTTCGACACGCCGCCGATCAGGTCGAGTTCCATGTTCGAGCCGCCGAAGGTGCCATAGCCGCCGAGGTTCGACGCCCAGGTGCCGACATAGACGCCCGACGAATGGGCCACGGTCAGGCCGCCCTGAACCGCCGGCTCGCTGTCGGTCTGCGAAATGCCGCGCAGGCGGTATTCGCTGGTCACCGCGACATTGCCGGTGATGGTGAAATCGCTGGCCGGGGCTTCGTCGGCATAGGCCGTGGTCGAAAGTGCCGTCGCCGAAAGTGCGAGTGCGAGAGCAAGGCTCTTGTTCATGGGGTCCCTCATTTTTTGCTTTGGCCAATGCAGCCGCCACAGCATCCGCAATGATCGTGCCAGTTCGGCAAGCGCCCGAAAAACGAAGGATAAGGGCAGGCACGCGGGGACGGCCTGCCTAAAAAACAGGCAGCAGAAATCCCCGCGCTTACTTTTTGGTCGGCGCGCCCTAAAGCGTCAGGAGGATCGCGCCGAATGGCGGCAGGTGCCCCGGCTCGGCGCCGTTGACCGCCTGGATCACCCCGCCATCAAGCACGGCGCACTCAGGCCAGGCCGCCGGGGCCGCACCAAGGTTGAACACCGCGATGATCGTTTCGTTGCCTGCCATGCGGCGCAGCACCAGCCGCACATCGTCGGCCAGCAGCACGTCGCACGCCCCGATCCGCAGCGCCGGGTGGCGCTTGCGCAGTGCCACGACCGTGCGGGTCAGGTTGAGCAGCGAGGCCGGATCGCCATCCTGCCGGTCCACCGCGCGGGCCATGTTCTCTTCCCCCAGCGGCAGCCACGGCTGGCCGGTGGTGAAGCCGCCCTGCTCGTCCTGCGCGGCCCACGGCAGCGGGGTGCGCGCGCCATCGCGCGACAGGGTCAGCGGCCAGTTGGCGATCGCTTCGGGATCCTGCAACTGGGCAAAGGGGATGTCGACCTGAGTCAGACCCAGTTCCTCACCCTGATAGAGAATGACATTGCCGCGCAGCGAGCCGAGCAGCACCATCTTGAGCCGGGCAAAGGCATCGCGGTGTTCAGCCGCGCACCAGCGCGACAGCGCGCGCGGGGCATCGTGGTTTTCAAAGGCCCAGCTTGGCCAGCCGGTGCCCGGGCTATCGGGCCATTCGCCCAGCGCCGAGGCGACCAGCGCCGGGGTCAGTTCACTGGCGTAGAGGAAGTTGAAGCCATAGGCACTGTTGAGCCGCTGTTCGCCCGCGGTGAAGGCGTGCATTTCGGCCAGCGCCTCGTCCCCGCCGACTTCGGCCACGGTGAAGATCGCGCCATATTCGTCGAGCACCGCGCGGATCCGCTCGATGAACAGCGGAATGTCGGCGTGCGACTGGTTGAAACGGTGCAGCTGGAAATCGAACGGGCGGGTGCGCGGCTTGCCGGTATCGGGCGCGGGCGGATTATCGGTCAGCGCGGTATCGTGCATCGCGAAGTTGAGCGCATCGATGCGGAAGCCATCGACGCCCCGATCGAGCCAGAACCGCGCCACGCAGAGCAGCGCATCCTGCACCGCGGGATTGTGAACGTTGAGCTGGGGCTGGCTGCTCAGGAAATTGTGCAGGTAATATTGCCCGCGCCGCGCGTCCCAGGTCCAGGCCGGGCCGCCGAACACCGACTGCCAGTTCGACGGGGGCGAGCCTTCGGGCTTGGCATCGGCCCAGACATACCAATCGGCGCGCGGGTTGTTCTGGCTCTGGCGGCTCTCCGCAAACCAGGCGTGCTGATCGCTGGTATGGGCATAAACCTGATCAATCGTGACCCGTATTCCGCGCGCATGGGCCGCAGCCACCAGCGCATCAAAATCGGCCAGCGTGCCGAAAATCGGATCGACATCGCAATAGTCGGCCACGTCATAGCCAAAGTCCGCCATCGGCGAGGTGAAGAACGGCGACAGCCAGATCGCATCGACGCCGAGCGCGGCGATGTGATCGAGCCGCTCGGTCACGCCCCGAAGATCGCCCACGCCATCGCCGTTCGCATCGGCAAAGCTGCGCGGATAGACCTGATAGATCGTCGCCCCCTTCCACCACGGGGTGGCGGCATCGGTTGACGGGACTGCAAGGGGGGAAAGCTGGTTCATCACGGGTGCTCGAAACGCATTCAATCCTGGGCCGCGCAAACCGCGAAGCCGAAAGCTGGCAAGGTAAGGGTGATTGTCCCCGGGGCAGAAGCCGCGGCGGGACACTGGCCGGACAGGGCCTTGAAAGCAAGACTGGCCGGCTCGATCGCGATCCGGCTGGTCAGCGGCGCTGCCGAGGTATTGTAGGCCAGCACCACTTCGCGGTTGGTCTTGGGATCAAAGCGCGAGACGGCAAACAGCCCCGGCTGGTCCGAAAAGGCACGGATCACGCTGCGGCCTTCGCTCAGCGCCGGGGTTGCCCGGCGGACTGCAGCCAGCTGGCGGATCAGGCCGTAGAGCGGGTGGCCTTCATCGAAATTCGACTGGGCCGTGGTCGCGCTGGTGCCGATCAGGTGATTGTCGTTGTAGACCGCGACTTTCGAGGGGAACATATCTTCACGCGCGGCCTGATCGTTGCCGTCCGACACGAAGCCCTGTTCATCGCCGTAGTAGATCACTGGCACGCCGCGCAGGGTCAGCAGCATGGCATGGCCCAGAGCCACCCGGGCGAGCAGTTCCGCGTCGCTCGCCGCCGGATTGGCCTGTTTCACGAACATCGAGAAGCGCCCGAAATCGTGATTGCCAAGGAAGGTCGGCATACGGTTCACCGCCGCATCACCGCCTTCGTACAGCGCATCATCTTCGATCAGACGGGCCATCACGTCGGTTCCGGCCTTGCCCGAAACCACGCGCTGGGTGGCGGCGGCAAAGGCCATGTCGAGCGCATTGGGCAGCCCGGCAATCCGGGTCCAGCGCGCGGTCAGCGCCGGATCGACATCGCCGGTCGCCACTTCGCCGAAGATATGAAAATTGGGGATGCCCTGCTTGCGCGCGGTTTCCTGCATGGCCGGCACGAAGGCGCGCCAGAACTCGGGATTGACGTGCTTGGCCGTGTCGATGCGATAGCCATCGATTCCGAACCGCTCGATCCAACTGGCGTAGATTGCGATCATCCCCTGAACCACGCGCGGATCCTCGGTCGCCAGATCATCAAGCCCCGAAAAATCGCCGTAGAGCGCGCCCTCGCCCACCCAGTTCGAATTGCCGCGATTGTGATAGTAGATCGGATCGTTGAGCCAGGCCGGCACCTTGACCTGTTCTTCCCCCTTGGGAACGAACGGAGTGTAGGCGAAGCCCGGATCGGTCAGCTTGGCCCAGTTTTCCGGGCGCGGATCGGCATCGCCCATGAAGCCGGGATTGATCGCCGCGCCATCCAGCCCGCCCTTGCGCGAAAACGGATAGTCGGCCTTGCTGCGACAGGGATGGTCGCCCGCCTCGCGGTACTGGATCACATCGGCAGTGTGGTTGATGATGATGTCCATATAGACCTTCATCCCGCGCGCATGGGCCGCGGCGACGAAGGCCTTGAAATCGGCTTCGCTGCCGAAATGCGGATCGACCTTGGTGAAGTCGGTCACCCAATAGCCGTGATAGCCCGCGCTCTCATCACCCTTGGGGCCTTGCACCGGCTTGTTCTTGAACACCGGGGCGAGCCAGATCGCGGTCGCGCCCAGATCCTGGATGTAGTCCAGCCGCTGGGTCAGCCCCTTGAGATCGCCGCCGTGGTAAAAGCCCTTGGCCGCAGGATCGTAGCCGGTCTTGAGCCGATCGCCCTTGATCCCGCCGGTGTCGTTGCGCGGATCGCCGTTTTCAAAGCGATCGGGCAACACGAAATAGACGATTTCCTGATCGGCCGGGCGGGCCCGCACATCCTGCTCGGGCGACGCCTGAGCCGCGGCCGGGGCAAGAGCCAGCGCGCTGGCGGCAAGCAGCAGAGAACGGACCATGAGCACCTTGACCTTCGATCGGGAGGAGAACGGCTGGCTCACCGCCCCTGCCCCGCCTTGACGGCGCAGACGTGGGCGATGAACTCGTCATGCGAGGGAAACTGGCTGATCGGCGCGGTCATCAGCGTGCGCAGATCCTTGAGGAACCCGGCCAGTTCGTCGCGCGTCAGCACGTCGGCCAGCGGGTGGTAGGTATCGGGCATGATGTTCTGCCCGACCAGCACCTGAAACCAGCCGACCTCGGCAAACAGTTCATCCTGTTCGCGGAAGATCCGGCCCGTGGCCTTGAACAGCGCGATCTTGTCATGCAGCGTTTCGGGCAGGTCCATTTCGCGCAGATCCCGCCAGAACGGTTCGTCGCGCTGGTTGGCGGTGTAGTGTAGGATGATGAAATCGCGGATCCGCTCGTAATCGTAGGCGATCCGGCGGTTGTAGGCATCGACATTGGCCTGGGCAAAGCCGCGATCCGGAAAGTGCGAGATCAGCCGCGCGATGCCGTTCTGCACCAGATGGATCGAAGTCGATTCCAGCGGCTCGATGAAGCCCGAGGACAGCCCCAGCGCGATGACGTTGCGGTTCCAGGCGAGCCGCCGCATCCCCGTCTTGAAGGCAATGGTGCGCGGATCGGCCAGCGGCTCGCCCTCAACCGTATCGAGCAGGATCCGGGTCGCCTCGTCCTCGCTCATATAGGCGCTGGAAAAGACGTGGCCGTTGCCGGTGCGGTGCTGCAGCGGAATGCGCCACTGCCAGCCGGCAGGATGGGCGATCGACTGGGTATAGGGGCGGATCGGGCCGACGTTGGCAGTCGGCACGGCAATCGCGCGGTCGCTGGGCAGCCAGTGGCTCCAGTCGACATAGCCGGTTTCGAGCGTCTGCTCGATCAGCAGCCCGCGAAAGCCCGAGCAATCGATGAACAGTTCGCCGGCAAACTCCTCGCCGGATTCCATCGTGACCGAGCGAACGAACCCGGTGTCGGGCGCCAGATTGACGCCCACGATCTTGCCTTCGCTGCGCACCACGCCGGCGCGTTCGGCATGGCCGCGCAGGAACCGGGCATAGAGCGCCGCATCGAAGTGGAACGCATAGGCCGGCCCATCGAGCTGGGTGCCCGGAATGCGCGCCGCGCGCGCAAAGCGGCCAGCGCGGGCCAGGGTTTCGTTGAAGGAATAGTGGCCCAGCGGCTCGGCCACGCCTTCGCGCTGGCCCCGCAGCCAATATTGCCAGAATTCGATGAGATCGAGGCTTTGGCCGATCTGCCCGAAGGCGTGCATGTAACTGTCGCCAACCCGGCCCCAGTCACGAAATTCGATGCCCAGCTTGAAGCTGCCCTGGGTGGCGCGCACGAATTCATCTTCGTCCAGCCGAACCAGACCGTTGAACAGGCGGATCGAGGGAATGGTGGCTTCGCCGACGCCGACAATGCCGATCTCTTCGCTTTCGATAAGCCGGATGCGCAGCTGATCGCCCATGGTCGCGGACAGTGCGGCCGCGGCCATCCAGCCCGAGGTTCCGCCGCCGACGATGACGACGTCGCGGATGCGACTATCGCTCACAACCCATCTCCCTTCCGTTCACGGACAAATATTCTGAAACAGTTTTGGTCGGAAGAAAATGGCGGGCCCGGAACCGGTCCGGGCCCGCCGGTAGTCATTAGAACTTGTAGGTAACGCCAACCATGAAGTTGCGGCCATAGTTCTGGTAGTCACGCACCTGGCGGCTGTCGCCGTTCTGGTAGGTAATGAAGGGTTCGTTGGTCAGGTTGCTGGCCTGCAGCAACACGCCCAGCCCTTCGAGCGAACCGCTCTGGAAGGTGTAACCGATCTGGGCATCGACGACGAATTCCGCGCCGGCCATGATGTGGTCACGCGCCAGGCTGAGGCCCGAGACTTCGGCCAGGAACTCCGAGCGGTAACGCCCCGAGGCGCGCGCCTGGAAGCCGTTCTTTTCGTAGTAGACCGTGCCGTTTACGACCCAACGCGACAGACCCGGCATCGAGATCGGGTCGGCGCCGCCTTCCTTCACTTCGCTGTCGGTGTAGGACGCGCTGCTGACCAGGCCGAAGCCGTCCAGCGTGGTCGAGAAGGTGCTGAAGGGCAGCGAAAGCGAAGCTTCGAAGCCATAGACCTTGCCCGACTGACCATTCTGCCACTGCGACACGATGCCCTGGTTGAACGTCGGGGTGACGTTGCCCGGGGTCGGGGTGCCGGTGAAGTCGAAGGTCGAATTCTGGCGGTAGATCCAGTTTTCGAGGTGCTTGTAGAACGCACCAGCCGACACATAGGCGCCGCGGCCGAAGTACTTTTCGACAGCGAGGTCAAGGGTATCGGCCATCAGCGGACGCAGCTTGGAGTTACCGACGCTGCCCGACCACGGCGAACGCGTGATGCTGGCACCCGGGATGTTGTTGGCAGCATTGAAGCTGTAGCCAACGCCCGGATTGAGCTGGTCCATGCGGGCACGGGCCAGCATACGGGCCGCACCGACGCGCAGCAGGGTCTGCGGCGCGATTTCATACGAGACGTTCAGGCTCGGCAGGAAGTCGGTGTACTTGTCGCCATCGGTGATCGGGCGCGAGATCGTGCCGCTACCCGGGTTCGACGCGGCATAGCCATCGGCCTGCTGGTCGGTGTGAACCACCTGCAGACCCGCGTTGCCCTTGAACCCGCCGCCGTTGAAGTTCGCCTGCACGAAGCCGGTCAGAACCTTTTCACGCACGACGAAGCTGTTGGTCAAGCGGCCCGGCGTCCACAGCGCCTCGTTGGTGAGGTTGTAGTTGCCGTCGTTGTAGTACTTCCAGGAATCGAACGAGACCATGCCCGGGATGCCGATGAAGTCGAGCTTCACGGGGCTGAACAGGTAGCTCGACGGAACCGCCGGGCTGGCCGGGTAGTTCTTGTTGGTCAGCACGAAGCCTTCGTCGATCAGCTGCTTGCGGCGGTCCGAATAGTTCGCACCGACGGTCACGTTTTCGATGAAGCCGTCCATCGCCTGAACCGCCTGGAGGCGGATCGACTGGAGGCGGTCCTTGATGGTCGGGCGGTTGACGAAGCCATCCTGGCAGTTCGCATGGGTGCCGCCGCAGCTGTTCCAGCCCTGCGGGTCGGTGATCACGAACAGCGCCGGATCAGCATAGTTGATCGTCGGCTGGAAGGTGATCACGCCGCCGGTCGAAGGCATGGTGAAGCCCAGGCTGTCGGTCGCGCCAACGCCGCCACCACGGCCGGTGCCGAGGTAGATTTCGAGGTTCTCTTCAACCTTCTTGAGCTTCGAGTAGCTCAGGTCGAGTTCGAGGGTCAGCGTGTCGTTGGCCTTGAACTGGGTGTTGTTGCCAATCGCCCAGATTTCGGCGTCGCGGTGCACGACATCGTTGCGCATCACGGCTTCAACGCCGGTGTAGCGGCCCGAGGTGACCAGACCGTTGGCGGTGGTGTAACCCGGCTGAAGCTGGGCGCCCGACCACTGCAGCGGCAGTTCGATGCCGCGCAGACGCTGGTCGTCCTTGAACTTCGACCAGTAGCCGTCGAACGTGGTGTGGAAGCGGTCGTCCGGCTGCAGTTCGAGCACGCCCATCACGCCATCGCGCTTGAGTTCATTCGACTTGGCATAGGGCTTGGCGCCGCCGATGACCTTGGTGGTCGAGTTGAGGTCGGGGTAGCCCCAGGCCTGCCAGCGCTGTTCCTGGGTCGGCGACTGCATACGGGCATAGCCGATCGCCCAGCCAGCGGTGCCGGCTTCGTTCTGATCGACATAGAACAGGTTGGCGCGGTAGCCCTTGTTCGAGATGTCGGGGTTGAGCTTGCCCAGATCGTTGAGTTCGGCGCGGGCGCCCAGCACGATCTGACGCTTGCCATAGGCCAGCGGACGGATCGTCTTCATGTCGATCGTGCCGCCCAGGGCCTGGCCGATCAGCTTGGCATCAGGGGTCTTGTAGACCACCGCGCCGTTGAGCAGTTCGCTCGGATACTGGTCGAGTTCGACGCCGCGGTTGTTGCCGGCGCTGACCTGTTCGCGGCCGTTGAGCAGCGTGGTGGTGAAGTCGGGCGCAAGACCGCGGATCGAAACCACGTTGGCGCGGCCGTCAAGGCGCTGGGTCGCAAGGCCCGGCAGGCGCGACAGCGACTCGGCGATCGACAGGTCGGGCAGCTTGCCGATGTCTTCGGCGGCCACGACTTCGACGATCGACGTGCTGGCCTTCTTCTGCGCGGCCGAGGTATCAAGCGAACCGCGATAGCCGGTCACGACGATGGCGTCGTCAGCCGAAGCGGCAGCAGCGTCCTGCGCGTAAACGACAGTCGGCAGCGCCACGGCGCTGACCGCCAGCGCCAGGGCCGAAACGCCCATGTCGCTGGAGAATTTGGTGCGAAGTGTCACGATGCACTCTCCCTAAAACCACCGGATTTGCAAACAGGCACCGGTGTCCAACCCCCTCAGGCAGGCGGGTCCATTTGCTGGAACCTCCCCTGCTCAAGCTGGCCCATAGGTCCGCGCCGAGCGCCGCCGGTAGTAGGCATACGTATACGCATAATATTCAACCCACAGCCCTGTGCCCGCAGGGACACGCCTTGTATGCAAGGCTTACAAAGTGGCTGCGCGCTTGCCGCAAGGCGCGCCTGCGCCTAGAAGAACAAGGGGTCGGGACGCGAACCGCGCCGTGGGAGGCAATGACAGGTCATGGGCCGCAAGCGCTCGTCCAAGCCGACAAGTTTCGACATCGCCTACCTTGCCGGGGTGTCCCAGCCGACCGTCAGCCGCGCGCTGCGCGGGTCGAAGTCGGTCAGCCTCGCCACGCGTCAGCGGATCGAGGCAATTGCCCGCGAACTGCACTACTCGGTCGACAAGAACGCCTCATCGCTGCGCTCGCAGCGCTCCAACACCATCGCCCTGTTGTTCTTCGAAGACCCCACCCCCGACGGCGCGAACATCAACCCGTTCTTCCTGGCCATGCTCGGCTCGATCACCCGGCACTGCGCCAATCGCGGGCTCGACCTGCTGATCTCGTTCCAGAAAATGGATGACGACTGGCACGTGCGCTATCTCGACAGCCACCGCGCCGACGGGCTGATCCTGCTCGGCTATGGCGATTTCACGGTCTACCGCACCCGGCTCTCGCAGCTGGTCGAACACGGCACCCGGTTCGTCCACTGGGGCTCGGTGCGCGAAGACACCATCGGTGCGGCCGTCGGCTCCGACAATTTCGGCGCAGGCCGGCTCGCGGCGGACCATCTGCTGGGCCTTGGCCGGCGGCGCATCGCCTTCTTCGGCCACGCCGACGAACACTACCCCGAATTTGCCGACCGCTATCGCGGGCTGTGCGAAGGGCTGGCCGATGCCGGGGTGGCAATTGACCCCGCGCTCCAGCTCGACGCGCTCAACAACGAGGAAGCCGGGCGGGCCGCGGTGCGCACACTGATCGATGAGGCGATCCCGTTCGACGCGATCTTTGCCGCCAGCGATCTGATCGCGATCGGGGCGATGCGCGCCCTGACCGAGGCGGGCCTTGCGATCCCCGGCGATGTCGCGGTGGTTGGGTTCGATGATATTCCGGCAGCCTCGCTCACCACCCCGCCGCTGACCACGATCATGCAGGATCTGAAAGCGGCGGGCGAGCTGCTGGTCGAAACATTGCTGGCGCAGATCGAGGACCAGCCGCCCGCCAACCGCACCCTGCCGACCCGGCTGATCCAGCGGCGCAGCACCTTGGGCTAACCGCGCCCGCGGGGGCCTAGGTATTCGTATGCATGTTGCCCCGAAACGCGGGGCGTGCAAGCCAGCTGGCACAGGGATTTGGGGGAAGATACGCGATGGAAAAACTGCGGCAGGGCCGGGCTGGCCTGTTCAATATCAGCTTCGGCTTTTTCGGCATCCAGATCGGGTTTGCGCTGCAAAACGCCAACATGAGCCGGGTGTTCCAATCGCTCGGATCGAGCCTTGATGACCTCTCCGCGCTGTGGGTCGCGGCCCCGCTGACCGGGCTGCTGGTGCAGCCGGTGATCGGCCACCTGTCAGACCGCACCTGGCTTGGCCGGCTCGGGCGGCGGCGGCCCTATTTCCTGGCGGGCGCGCTGCTCGCCGCGCTGTCGCTGCTGGCCATGCCGGCCAGTTCGGCGCTGCTCTCGGCCGCGCTGCTGCTGTGGATGCTCGACGCCAGCCTCAACGTCTCGATGGAGCCGTTTCGCGCCTTCGTCGGCGATATGCTGCGCAAGGACCAGCACACCGCGGGCTATGCCGTGCAGACCGCCTTCATCGGCGCGGGCGCGGTGGTCGGCTCGCTGTTCCCCTATCTCCTCAGCCACTGGAACGTCTCGAACGAGGCGGTCGCCGGCGGCATTCCCGATACCGTGCGCTATTCGTTCTGGGCGGGCGGCGCCGCGCTGTTTGCCGCGGTGCTGTGGACCGTGCTGACCACCCGCGAATATTCGCCCGAGGAACTGCGCGCCTTTGGCGAAGCGGACGAGGCCGAGGCTGCCCCGGCAGTGTCCCTTGCCGCCCGCTCCAGCGCCGGGCCGTTCTGGTGGATCGTCGCGGGCATTGCGCTCGGCTTTGCCACCGAAACGCTCGGCCTGAAGAAGGAAGTGTTCCTGCTGGCCGCGCTGCTGGTTGGCTATGGTCTGCTCAGCCACATCGCGATCCGCATGGCCCGCGCGGGCCGCAGCGCCAACATGCTGACCCATATCGTCGGCGATTTTTCCGGTATGCCCGACATCATGAAGCGGCTGGCGCTGGTCCAGTTCTTCAGCTGGTCGGCCCTGTTCATCATGTGGATCCACACCACCCCGGTGGTCGCGCAGAACTTCTTCGGCTCGGCCGATCCGGCCAGCGCCGCCTATCAGGAGGGCGGTAACTGGGTGGGCGTGCTGTTCTCGGTCTACAACGGGGTGGCGGCGATCGCCGCGCTGGCGATCCTGCCCGCGCTGTCACGCCGGATCGGCAAGGCGCGCACCCATGTCGCCTGCCTTCTGGCAGGCGCGCTGGGCTACGCCAGCTTCTTCCTGTTCAAGGATCCGCAGCACCTGATCGTGGCCGAACTCGGCATCGGCCTCGCCTGGGCCTCGATCCTCGCCATGCCTTATGCGATCCTTGCAAGCAGCCTGCCGCAAAACAAGCTGGGCATCTACATGGGGCTGTTCAACGTCTTCGTGGTGGTGCCGCAGCTGCTGGTCGCAACGGTGATGGGCTCGATCATGAAGGCGTTCTTCCCGACCGAGCCGATCTGGACCATGGCCTTTGCCGCGGGAACCCTGGTGCTCGCCGCGCTGGCGATGCTCAGGGTCAAGGTTCCCGGCGAGGCTTGAGCCCTGTTTAGGCCGCCGCGCGCTGTTCCATCCAGCGGCGATAGACCTTGGCGCTGCGCGCCGCGCCCACCTGCGCCACGATCAGCGCCCACAGCGGCGACACCCCCGGCACGGTGCGGCGCCGGCGGCTGAGCCGGACCAGCTGATATTTGACCGCCGCCATGTGCGCGACCGAGGCCACCGCCTTGTTCTTCCATGTGATCGGCTTCAGCGCCGGGGCGCGATCGTGGCCCAGCCGCCAGCTGCGCACCAGATCGGGCTCGATCGCGAGCGCGGTGGCAATCCCCGCCATCGCAACTCCGCTATCCACCACCTGCTCGGCCACGGCCCGGCGGCGGATCCCGCCGGTGACCATCAGCGGCATCGTCGCAACCGCGGCAATGTCATGCGCAAATTCGAGGAAATAGGCCTCACGTGCAAGGGTCCGCTCGTCGCGCGCCTCGCCCATCATCGCGGGGGCTTCGTAGCTCCCGCCCGACAGTTCGACCAGATCGACCCCCAGCGGCGCGAGCATTGCCACCACCGCGCGGGCATCCTCGGGCGAGAAGCCGCCGCGCTGGAAATCGGCCGAATTGAGCTTGACCGAAACCGCAAAGCCCGGCGCCACCGCCGCCCGGATCCCGCGCACGACATCAAGCAGCAGCCGCGCCCGGTTTTCGAGGCTCCCGCCCCACTGGTCCTGCCGCTTGTTCGACAGCGGCGAAAGGAATTGGCTGAGCAAATAGCCATGCGCGGCGTGGATCTGCACCCCGGTGAACCCGGCCTGTTCGGCGAGCTTGGCCGTGGTCACGAAGCGATCGGCGATCTCGGCGATTTCGTCCGCGGTCAGTTCGCGCGGCATCGGGAACTGCTTGGACTGCGCGCCAAGATCAAGCGCGATGGCCGAAGGCGCGACCGTTTCCTGCCCCAGCCCGGCGGGCATCTGGCGACCGGGATGGTTGATCTGCATCCACACCTGCGCGCCCTTGCAGCGCGAGGCATCGGCCCAGGCCCGGAAGCGGTCCAGATGGCGGTCATCCTCGAGCAAGACCCCGCCCGGCCCGGTCATCGCGCGGGCATCGATCATGACGTTGCCGGTAATGATCAGCCCGACCTCGCCCTCGGCCCAGGCCGAATAGATTTGCAGCAGCTCGGCCGAGGGCGCGTGATCGGCATCGGCCAGGTTCTCTTCCATCGCGGCCTTGCCGATGCGGTTGGGAATGCTTGCGCCATTGGGCAGGACCAGCGGGGAAAACAGCGACATCACACAATCTCCGGAATCAGATTTTGACGCAGCTTAACCTTTAAGTTAAGTTTAAGGTCAAGCCCGAATGTGAAAGACTGCTTCGATGAAGATCGGCGAACTGGCCAAGCGCAGCAGCATCGCCCCCTCGCGCATCCGTTTCTACGAAAGCATCGGCCTGCTTCAGGTCGAGCGGCGGGCCAATGGCTATCGCACCTACCCGGCTGAAACCGCAGTCGTGCTCGAACTGATCGCGGCGGCCCAGCAGGCAGGCTTCAGCCTTGAGGAAATCCGCAGCCTGCTGCCCGGCAATCTCGGCCAATGGCAGCACGATGCGCTGCTGACCGCGCTCACCGCCAAGGTGGCCGACATCGAAAAGCTGCAGGCCCGGCTGGCGCAAACCAAGGCGCACCTGCTGGCCCTGATTTCCGACATCGAGGCCCGGCCCGAGGAAATCGACTGCGCTGCCAATGCCGAGCGCGTCCTGTCGCGGGTGCGCGGCCGGGCGGGCGGCCGCGACCAGCCCGCTTAAGGCTGCGCCGACGCTACCGGCGCGGCGCCCGGCACCTTGCGGGCGATGTCGGTGTTTTCGGGGAACACCGGCCAGAGCAGTTGCTGGCCGAGCGTGGCTTCTGGCAGATCCTCCACCCCGTAGCTGACCGGATAGGTCCGGGTGATCCGCGCCGTGCCGAACAGCACGTCCCAAATGAACATCAGGTTCCCGTAGTTGCCCTTGTAATGCACCGCCGGATCGCTGGCATGGCGGCCGTGGTGGGCATGATGGGTCGCCGGGGTCGAGATCAGACGCTCCACCACCCACATCAGCGGCGCGAGGAAGCCGATGCGATACAGCGGCTCGTCCCATTTGACGTCGCTGTGCGCGCTGATGATGACCAGCATCTTGACCACCAGATAGCCGGCATAGACCCAGCCCAGTCCCAGATAGACCAGCGTGGCCGCCAGCCAGATGCTGGGCATCAGCGCATAGTAGATGATGTTGTTACGATAGACGAGCCGCACGCTCATGTAGCGGCCGTTATGGTGTGCGCGGTGGAGGTTGTAGAGCCACGCAAAGCTGTGCGAGGCGCGGTGCCACCAGTATTGCATCATGTCTTCCAGCACCAGGAACAGCGGGATCGCCGCCCACAGGCTGAGCTGGCCGAGCGCGCCGCGATAGGCCGGAAAATAGTGCTGCCCCAGCCGATCGACGGCCACCAGGATCAGCGGCTGGGTAACCAGCAGAACCATCACGGTCGAAACCACTTCGATGATCCCGTCGTGGCGGCACTGCTCGCGCTTGGAGAACAGGTCGGATCGCGCGAGTTCGAGCAATCCGAACCCCAGATAGATTGCGATCACCGCCCAATTGGCAAGTGGCATGGCCTTCTTCCCCCTGTGTCACACCGGTGCAGGTCAGCCGCCGCATTCCAGTTGCAAATCACCCCATAGCGCGGCATCCCCGGCATGAATGCAAAGAACTTATCAATTATCCGAAATGGCCCCGACCCGTGCCGACGGGTCGATTGCGCAGTTACTGTCCGAGACCGGGCGACGGCAACGCTTTGCCCCCGGCGCGATGATCCAGCAGCAAGGCGATAGCGGCGACGGGTTCTGGCTGATCGAAACCGGCAGCGTCACGATCTGCCGTTTTGGCCGCGAGGGCGAATTGACGGTCTATGCCGTGCTCGGCGCCGGGGTGCTGTTCGGCGAACTCGCCTATTTCGCCGGGGTTGCCCGTCAGGTCGATGCCGTGGCCGAAAGCGAGGCCACGCTGGTGCGGATCGAGCCGGCGCAGATCGATCACTTGCTCGACAGCCGGCCCGACTTTGCCCGCTGGCTGCTGCGCTCGCTCGCCGGGCAGCTACGCGCCGCGCTCAACCGGATCGAGGGCGACCGCCACCTTTCCGCCGAAGAACGCCTCGCCCGGGCGCTCGCCGCGCTGGCGGGCAGCCAGGGCAGCGAATTCGCTACCACCCAGCAGCACCTTGCCGACCTGATCGGTGTGTCACGGATCACGGCGGGGCAAGTCCTCGCCAAGCTCGAAGCTGATGGCCTCATCAAACGCAGCTACCGGCGGATCACGGTGCTCGACCGGGCGGCGCTCACTCACCGGGGCGGCGGGACAGCGGGTTAACGCTGGCTCAGTGGCCGCCGAGCGCGGTGAGCAGGGGCGCCAGATTATCCGCATGGGCGCGCCAGCGCCCGGCCGAGGTCTTGTAGACCGGCTGGCGCACCTGATTGACGCTGGCGGTGCGGACCGGACGCTTGGTTTCGTGGAAGGCAAGGCAGGCCGGATCCCAGGGCAAGCCGAGGAAATCGAGCATCCGCCGCGCCTGGGTTTCGATATCGCCGATCACGTCTTCGTAATCGACCTCAAGCAGGTGCGAGGCGGGAACCACATCGCGCCAATGGGCCATCAGCGCCTGATAATCGCGGTGGAAGCGGCCAAGCTCGGCCATGTCGTAGGTGAACGACTGTTCCCCCCCGAACAGCTTGGAATAGCATGACAGGCAGGTATCGACCGGATCGCGCCGGGCGTGGATGATCCGGGCCTTGGGCAGGATCATCCGGATCAGCCCGACATACATGAAGTTGGCGGGCATCTTGTCCACCACGTGCGGCTTGTCGCTGGCAATGGCCGCCACGGCGGAAAGGTAGGCATCGCCCATTTCGCGCAGCCGGTCGGCTGTCATGCCGACCAGCGCATCCGGCATTCCGCCATTTTGATCGGCCAGCCGGCTGAGGAACTTCAGCTCGCCCGCCCCGTCGATCGCGGGATGCGAGGCAAGGATCTGCTCGATCAGCGTGGTCCCCGATCGCGGCATCCCGACAATGAAGATCGGTGACGACGAGGGCGCACCCGCCCCGGCAAACTGTTCGAGCAATGCGGGCGAAAACGCCTCTGCCAGCCGCCCGAGCCAGCGGCTGACCGCATCGGGATCATACTGAATGGTCGAACGCTTCATCGCGTTGCCTTCGTTCAGGTGGCGGAACGCGGCATCGGAATCGCCGGTATCGAGGAAGGCCTTGCCCAGCGCGAAATGCAGGCTCATCCGATCGGAGAACGACTGCACCCCGCCCGGCCCCGTCAGGTCCTGCATCTTGGCGATCGCGGGATCGCCCGCCTTGAACTTCACGATGTCCGCGCGGCCATGGAGCGCCGCGGCCGAATCCGGAAATTCGGCCAGCACCGCATCCAATTGACGCAGCGCATCGGCGCTATCGCCGTTCTCCTGAAACGCCATCGCCCGCCCCACCAGCAAGCGCTCGCGAATGGCGCTCGGCACGCTCAGCGCCAGATCGAAACAGGCAATCGCTTCGTCAAACCGCCCCAGCGCCAGCAAGATCGAACCATAGGCGCTCTGGACCTCGGCATTGTCGGGGCGCAGCTTGGCCGCGCGCTGCGCATCGCCCAGCGCCTCGTCGAGCTGGTCCATTTCCTTGAGCGAACTCGCGCGCGACGCGAGCGCCACCGCATGGTCGGGCGCGATCCGGAGCAATGCGTTGAGCCAGCCGATCGCCGCGGCATGGCGCCAGCGCGCCGTCTCGGTCGCGGCAAGGTTGATATAGGCATCGTGCAAGCCGGGATTGAGCCGAATCGCGCGCTGCCCATAGTCCATCGACAGGTCATACTGGCCCTGTTCCTTGCACAGGCTGGCAAGGTTGGAATAGGGCTCGGCATAGTTGGGATTGAGCGCCAGCGCGCGCTGCCAGTGTTGCTGCGCGCCCGCGATATTGCCCAGCCGCTTGCAGGTGTTGCCCAGGTTGTTGTGCGCGCTGGGATTGCGCGGATCGAGCGCGACCACCTTTTCGAGGCAGATCAGGCTTTCATCCAGCTGGCCGCTTTCCTGCAGGATGATCCCCAGGTTGTTCCAGGCGCCGATCATTTGCGGGTCCAGTGCAACCGCCTTGCAGCCGTGCACCTCAGCCTCGGCCAGCCCGCCCTGCCGGCGCAGCATTTCAGCCAGATTGCTGTGATAGAGCGCCGCTGCCGCCGGTGATTGGCAGGCCTGACGCAGCAGCGCCACCGCCCGCACCTGATCGCCCATGGCATGAGCCATGAGCCCGAGCATGTGCAAGGCATTGGGTTCGCCCGGAACATTCGCCAGGATCTGCCGGCAGATCGCTTCGGCCTGCTGCGCGTTGCCGGCGTTGAGATGGGCTTGGGCCTGCTCCAGTCCCTGCCGGACCGCCTGGATGGTCTGCGGGGAAAGAGGGGCGCTATTCGTGTTCATGACCAGAGGCTGCTTTTCAAACGGAACGGTTCTCTAGAACAAGCCGGCGCGCGATCAAAGCGCGCGTCCCTTGCCCGAAACGATAATGCGCCCCCTTCCCCATCCTCAGATGCGAAAGGGGGCGCATATCCAGCACCATTGGCGTGCGGTCAGAACCCGAACTGCAGGCCCGCGGTGACGTTGGCCACGGTCATGCTGCTGTAGGCTTCGCTGCGGAAGTTTGCCCCCAGGCTGATCTTCGCCGCCGGAGCGATCGCATAGGCCAGCTGCACTTCACCGCGTCCGCGCAGTTTGCGGGCCTCGGCCGTATTGGCCAGCGCGAAGATTTCGAGATCGGGAATATCGCTGGTCCCGGCAAAGCTGGTGGCCTTCGATTCCAGATCGTATTCGATCCCGCCGCCGATCTTGTAGCTCACCGAACCGCTCAGCGCGCCGCTCAGGCTCAGGCCGGCAAGGCCGGTGGTCTGGCGCTGGCTGTAGGCGGCGTAGCTGACCGGGAATTCAACCCCTTCGCGCAGCGTTTCGCTGTACCCGCGCCGGCCGGCATAGCCATAGCGCACCCCGATATAGGGCATCAGGCGGGCCTGCTGGGCAAGGTCAAAGGCGTAGCCCGCCTCACCGCCGATCGCCCAGGTCTTGAGCCGCGACGAGCCAGCGCCCGCTTCGGTGTCCTGCAAGGTCGCCAGGCGCGCAATCGCCACGTTTTCGGCATGGTAAACCCCGGACAGGCGCAGCTGGAGCCCCATCCCGTTGACCTTCTGGCCAAGACCGATGAACCCGCCGAACATCGGCTGTTCACCCGTCGAGGCAATCTGACCAAGCTGGTTCGACTGGTGCACCGTATAGTCGACGAAAGCGCCAACCCGGATCGTCGGCGTGATGCGATAGGCGGCCGTGACCACCCCGGCGACTTCATCCTTCTGGCGCAGGCTGGAATAGCGCACGCTGGCCGACAGGCAGACGCCGCCCTGGCTGAAGCTGGTGCAATCATTGCCCAGCGCGCCAGCAACAGTGGCCGCCCGGTTGCGCAGCGCGATCAGCACCTGATCCCGGCTAAAGCCAAGCGCCCGCAGCGAATTGGCCGCATCCGGTCCCAGCCGGGCAATGATCAGATCCCAGTTGGTTCCCGACGTGTTGCTGAGCATCCAGCGGAAATTGCTGAACACGCCCTTCACCGTGCCATCGACCGCGGTCACCCCGGTCAGGACATTGGCATAGGTGCCCAGCGCAAGCGTCGAATCCGAGGTCAACGAGAACGAGGTCAGCGTGCGATCGGTGCCGGTATAGGCCAGCTGGCCATACTGCGCCGCCGAAATCACCTGTTCGACATAGTTCGTGGGCAGGCTGCCCGCGAAGGTCAGCGCAGCGCCCGCGCCGCCGCCCTGGGCGTTGATCAGCGTGCTGATCGTGCCGCTGTTGTAGATCCCCGCCGTGCCGCCACGGATGGTGCCGGTGTTGGTGAGCGTGGTGACCGTGCCCGCGGTGTTGTAAAGCCCATAGGCCGACCCGGTGATCGTGCCGCTGTTGCTGACCGAGGCGACCGTGCCCGAGGACTTGTTCCAGATGGCATAGGTGGTGCTCGATCCGCCCACCGTGCCGCTGTTGCTGAACGCAGTGATCGCGCCACTGTTGACGATGCCGTTGGCCGAACCGGTGATCGTGCCGCTGTTGGCCAGCGATGCGATGCTGCCCGCGTTGGCAAGGCCGGCATCGACCCCGCGGATCGTGCCGCCGCTGGCATTGGTCAGGGTGCGGATCGTGCCCGAGGCCGCGTTCCAGATACCATCGGTGGTGGCGGTGCCGCCAATCGTGCCGCTGTTGGTCAGCGTGGTGAACAGGCCGGAGTTGTAGATCCCGTCAAGCGCGCCATCGACGCTGCCGGTGTTGGTCAGGGTGGTGACCATCCCGGTATTGTTGATGCCCTTGCCGGCGCTGCTGGTGATCGCGCCGGCATTGGCCAGCGATGCCACGATGCCCGCATTGGCGAGGCCCGCATCGACGCCGCGGATCGTGCCGCCGCTGACGTTGGTCAGGGTACGGATCGTGCCCGCCGCGGCGTTCGAGATGCCGGTGCTGGTCGAAATCCCGCCAATCGCGCTGTTGTTGGTCAGCGTGGTCACCGTGCCGCTATTGGCAAGGGCCGAAGCGGCGCCGGTGATCGTGCCGCCATTGGTCAGCGTGCCGATCGTGCCGAGATTGTCGATACCGTTGACCGATCCCGCAATCGCACCGCCGCTGGCGTTGGTCAGCACCGCGATATTGCCGGCAGCCTGGTTCCAGATGCCGTGCTGGCTGGTCTGGCCGCCGATCGTGCCGGTGTTGGTCAGCGCCGAGATCGTTGCCGCGTTGTCGACCGCCTTGCTCGCGCCGGTGATGGTCCCGGCATTGCCGAAGGTGGTGATCGTGCCGCTGTTGCTGAGGCCGATGGTGCCGCCAGCGATGCTGCCCGCGTTGCCGAGCGTGCCGATCGTGCCCAGATTGTCGAGCCCGTTGACCGAGCCGGCAATCAAACCGCCGCTGGCGTTGGTCAGCGCCGCGATGTTGCCGGTCGCGCGGTTCCACAGACCATACTGGCTGCTCTGGCCGCCGATCGTGCCGGTGTTGGTCAGCGCCGAGATCGTCGCCGCGTTGTCGACCGCCTTGCTCGCGCCGGTGATGGTCCCGGCATTGCCGAAGGTGGTGATCGTGCCGCTGTTGCTGAGGCCGATGGTGCCGCCAGCGATGCTGCCCGCGTTGCCGAGCGTGCCGATCGTGCCGGCATTGCTGAGGCCGATGGCCCCGCCGGTGATGCTGCCCGCGTTGGTCAGCGTGGTAATTCGGCCCGCGTTGATCAGCCCGTCCACGGTGCCGGTGATGCTGCCCGTGCTGGCATTGGTCAGGGTGGTGACAACACCCGACGTGCGGTTGGAGAAGCCGCTGGCACTGTTGGTGCTGCCGATCAGCGCATTGTTGGTCAGGCTGGCGATGGTGCCGGTGTTGTCGATGCCGCTGGTCAGCCCGGCGATCGTGCCGGCATTGGTCAGCGTGTCGAGCGCACCTTCGTTGAGGAGGCCTGCCGTGTAGCCGGTGATGTTCCCGCTGGCACTGTTGGTCAGCGTGGTGATCGTGCCGTGCAGCTTGTTCCACACGCCGCTGCCCATCGCATCGCCGGTGATCGAGCCGTTGTTGATCAGCGTGGTGAGGGTTCCGCCATTGGCCAGGCCATCGCTGCCGCCGTGGACCGTCCCGTCATTGGTCAGCGTGGCGATCTGGCCATCGTTGGTGATCCCGGTCACCACGCCCGAGATTTCGGCGCCCGCATCATTGGTCAGCTGGGTGATGACCCCGCCAGCGCTGTTGCGGATGCCGTCGAACACTGCAGTCCCGCTGATCGTGCCGCTGTTGGTCAGGCTGGTGATGGTTCCGGCATTGGCCAGACCAAAGCTGCTGCCGCTGATCAAGCCGCTGTTGGCCAGCGCATCGATCGTGCCGTGGTTGTAGACGCCGGTATGCGCGCCGACGATCGTGGCGCCCAGGGCATTGGACAGCGTGTTGATCGTGCCACCGGTCAGGTTCGACAGGCCGGCGTTGGCCGCGAGGCCGCCGATGCTGCTGACGTTGGTGACGGTGTTGATCGTCCCGGCGTTCGTCAGCGAGCCGATGATGCCTTCGTTGTAGATACCATAGGTGCCGCCGTGGATCGTGCCGCTGTTGGTCAACGTGATGATCGCACCGCTATTCCAGATCGCGGCACTGTTGCCGGTGATGCTGCCGCCGGCGTTGTTGGCAAGCGTCGCGATGCTGCCGTCGCCTGTGTTAAAGATGCTGGAATAATCGGTGGTGTGGATTGTGCCGCTGTTGCTCAGCTGATCGATCCGCCCATCGTTGTAAATCGCCGCGGTAATGCCGCTGATCGTCCCGCCCGACCGGTTGTCGAGCAGACCGATATAGCCCTGCCCCTGATTCCAGATCCCGTCGGCATAATGCAGGCTATCGATCGTGCCGGTGTTGATCACAGTGCCGATGATGCCGCTGTTGACAATGCCGGTGTAGGCTGCGGTGATCTCGCCCGAGTTGTTGAGCGTGGTGATCGTGCCGCCGCTGTGATTGAACAGGCCGACATAGTCCGTCGCGCTGAGCGTGCCGCTGTTGGTCAGCGTGCCGATCATGCCGTCGTTCGAAACCCCGACGTTCCGTCCGGTGATCGTGCCGCTGTTGGTCAGCTTATCGATCTGGCTGATGTTGCTGAGACCAGTGCTGGTGTTGAGGTTGGTGCCGATGATGGTCCCGGCGTTCATGAGCGCGCCCAGCGTGCCCTCGTTGCGCAGGCCATAGACCGTGCCGCTGATCGTGCCGTCCGCGCTGTTGGCCAGCGAATTGATCGAGCCGCCATCCCGGTTGCGGATGCCATATTCGCTGTAAGCCCCGCCGATCGTGCCGCTGTTGGTCAGACCGCTGATGGTGCCAATGTTATCGATGCCACGGCCCGCAGTGGCGGAGGTGCCGCCGCTGATCGTGCCGCGGTTGGTCAGCGTGCCGATTTGGCCGTCGTTATAGATCCCGGCGGTAACCCCGCTGATAATGCCAGTGGCATTGTTGGTCAGGTCGCCAATCACGCCGCTCTGGACGTTCCAGATGCCATCGTAATAGGCATCGCCGCTGATCGTCCCGTTGTTGATCAGGGTGGCAATACCGCCATAGTTCGTGATCCCGATGCTCGACCCGCTGATGGTGCCCGAGTTGGTCAGCGTGATGATCTGGCCGTCGGCATTGTTGTAAATGCCGCTCCACCCGCCGTGGATGACGCCGCCGGACTCGTTGGTCAGATCGCCGATCGACGCGAGATTATAGATGCCGCTGCCAGGCGGCGTACCGCCAACGCCGCCGCCGGTGATCGTTCCGCTGTTGCTGAGCGTGGTGATCCCGCCCTCGTTCTTGAGGCCATAGCTCGAACCGCTGATCGTTCCGCCAGCAGCGTTGCTCAGGAGGGTAATCGTACCGGTGGCGTGGTTGAAAATGCCAAGGGTTCTGGTGCTTCTGGTTGTGCTGCCGATGGTCCCGCTGTTGGCCAGCGTCCCGATCAGACCTTCGTTGTAGACGCCGGCCGTCGGCCCTGAAATGGTGCCGCCGGCACTGTTGGTCAGCGTAGCGATTTCGCCAGTACCCGTATTCCAGACACCGTCGTAATTGCTGCCGGAGATAGTCCCGCTATTGGTCAGCGTGGTGATCTGGCCGTCATTGGCAAGGCCCACGCTGCTGCCCGAAATGACGCCGTTGCCGCTATTGTCGATCGCGCCGATGTGGCCGTTATTCCAGATGGCCGCGTTGATCCCGGTGATGCTGCCGCTGTTGCTGAGGGTATCGATGGTACCCGTGCCCATATTCCACAGGCCGTTGAAGGCAGAAGTGCCGCTCAAGGTGCCGCTATTGGTCAGCGTACCAATCGTTCCCGAGTTCAGCACGCCAAACGCCGGGCCAGTGATCGTCCCGCTATTGGTCAGCGAGGTGATCGTGCCTTCGTTCAACACAGCAGTCGCCGAGCCAGTAATCACGCCGGCATTGTTCAATGACGAGATATTCCCGTCCGCCAGGTTGCGCAGACCGGTGGCGGTCGACACGTTGCCGATCCGGCCGTAGTTCATGACCCCATCGAGCGGGCCCGTGATCGTTCCGTCATTGGCAAGCGTGGTGATCGTGCCGTAGTTGATGATGCCGTAGGACGCGGTGCTGCTGATCAGCCCGTGGTTGGTCAACGTCCCAATCGCGGCATTGTTGTAGATGCCCGCTGAAACCCCGGAAATGAAGCCGGACGCCTCGTTGGTCAGCGTGTTGATCACGCCGTTGTTGAGGTTCCAGATACCATCATAGCTGGTCGTGGCTTCAATGGTGCCGCTGTTGATCAGCGTGTTGATCGTACCGCTGTTGGCAACGCCCGTCTCCCCGCCGCTGATGAGGCCCGCGTTGGTCAGGGAATCGATCGTTCCCTCGTTGTTGACGGCGTACTTGACCGAACGGATCACCCCGCTCGTATCGTTGAGCAGGGTGTTGATCGTGCCACCGCCCATGTTGTTGATGCCATATCGATTGGTGGCATCGGTACCGATGGCATTACCAATGGTGCCGGTATTGGTCAGCGTATCGATCAGCCCGTTGTTGGCCAGGGCATCGCCGGTGCCGGTACCGGCCGTGATCAAGCCCGCGTTGGTGAGCGTGGTAATCTCGCCTTCGTTGGAAACCCCGATGAAGTTGCCGCTGATAACGCCAGTGCTGGTGTTGTTCAGCTCCGTGATCGTGCCACCCCCGAAGTTCCAGATACCATGGTCACTGTTAGCCCCCCCGATCGTCCCGGAGTTGGTCAGCGTACCGATCGTGCCTCCGCTGCCGATACCGTGTGTGATGCCGCTGATGGCTCCGCCAACGTCGTTGGTCAAAGTGGTGATGATGGCATCCGGGTTATTCCAGATGGCAACGCTACTGTTGGTTCCACCAATCAGTCCGGTATTGGTGAGGGTGCCGATCGTGGCCCCACCGAGGTTGTTGATCGCGGGCGCGGCATTGACAGTATTCAAACCGCTAACGCCGCCACTGATCGTCCCGGTATTGGTCAACGTGGAGATGGAGCCTTCGTTGAAGATACCGGCAGTGACACCGGATATGACGCCCCCCGCGTTGTTGGTCAGGCCCCCGATAAAGCCAGCGCCGTGGTTCCAGATGCCAGAGTAGGACCCGGTGGATTCGATCGTACCGCTATTGGTCAGCGTCGAGATCGTGCCTTCGTTGTCGATGCCGGATTGACCGCCCGAAATGACGCCGGTGGACGCGTTGATCACGTTATCGATCGTTGAGCCACCCCTGTTCCAGATGCCGTAGGCCCAGTCACCGGAGATCGTGCCGCTGTTGGTCAGCGTGGTGATCGCACCATCGTTCTTAACGCCAGTATCAACGCCCGACAGCGTTCCGGTGCTCGTGTTCGTGAGCGTCGTGACCGTACTGCCACTGGGCATCACAACTGCGCCGATTCCCCCCCGTGATCGTGCCGCTGTTGGTATAGGTGCCAGTCGAAACCGTCACGGGGCCGGTGCAGTTCACGCTGTTGCCGCTGGTGCTACAGGCCGCCGCCTGGGCTGACGATACCGGCACCACCATCATGGCCGCGGCAAAGGCAATCGCCGACGAACCGCTCGACAAGGCCACAATGCGCCCGCGCTTGGCGTTATTTGCTGAATTCGTCATCGTGCCCCCGACCAGATTTTGCTTAAATGAAACGTCAGATCTGATCGTCGCGACCGCGCTGGATCAGCCCTTCGGCCTGACCGCGAGGGGGGTGGATGCGGGGCATTGGGGAGAACCCAGGCGCTGCACTGCCGACCTCATACGCGCATCATGCGTCAGATAAGGTGGCCCTATTTGCATCATAATATGATTTCAATAAGTGCAATCACATATAACATATGACTCTAATTGCATCTTACATTGCATCATTATGATATATATGCAGATTTCCTGAGGAAATTTGCCCGCAGAAGCCTATTCGCCTGGGGGATTGCCCGGTTTTTCATATTACATTATGATGACCATCAGCTTAGTTCTGATATCGAGCAATTTTGTGCCCGCGCGGCGGAAATCCTGCTCTGTCTTGCCGGGCTACCAATTTGACCGGCAGCCCACCGATAGTGCAGCTGCCCCGGCCCTGTGTTCGGGATACTTGAATTCGATGAGCGTTACCGTCAGCCACAACATCTGCGTCATTGACGACGATGAGGAATACACGCTCTTCGTGCGCCGCTACCTCTCGTCGGTGGGCCACACGGTGCGAGCCTATACCACCGCGCAGGAATTTCTTGCCGATGCAGAGGCACTGAACTGCGACATATTCCTCGTCGACCTGATGCTGCCCGGGATGGACGGCATTGACCTCGTTTCGATGATCCGCGCCAATGGTGATGCCGGGATCATCGTGGTCAGCGGCCGGATGGGCGCCGATGCCTTTACCACGGCCCTTGCCGCCGGCGCCGACATGTTCGTGAACAAGCCGGTGCGCGCTGATCAGATCGCCCAGGCCATCGCCTCGCTGAGCCGCCGCCTGGCCCCCGGCACCGCGAGGCGCGACGTTCCCTGGTCACTCGATTGCACCAAGGGCGTGCTGACCGCGCCGGGCGGCGATGAAATCAAGCTCGGCCCATTGGAGCAGCGCATCGTGATCGCGCTCGCTCAGGCTGCCGACAAGGGCCGCTCGCGCGCCGAACTGGCGCAAATCGCCCAGGTGGCCCCCAGCGCCGATGATCGCAATCTCGACGCCGCGATGTTCCGGCTGCGCCGCAAGATCGAAAGCGCCACCGGCAAGCCCTCCCCGATCATCACCATGCACGGCAAGGGCTATGCGGTGACCGGGACCATCGAACTGGTCAATCCGGCGTGATCCTGATGCTCGATGTCCGGACGATCCTCTGGATCTTCTGGGCCGTCATCATTTCCTTCACGCTGGGAATGCTGCTGCTGCGCACCGATCGCATCTGGTCGGGCACCTATTACTGGATCGCTGGCAACGTCACCTCGATGTTTGCGATCACCACCCTGCTGTGGATGCAGACGGTGCCGTTTTCGGCCAAGCTCAATGTGGTCCCCGACACGATGGTGCTGGTCGCCAGCATGTTCAAGGTCTTGTCACTCAGCGGGAAGCACCAGCGCGCGCGATCCGCGCTGCTGGGAGCCGCGCTGATCGCCGGGTATATCCTGGTGGCCCGGACCTTGGACGCATTGACCGCCGTTAACCTGACCCTGGGCGGCGCGGGGGTGGTCGCAGCGATAATCGCGGGCTGGCAGGCCTATCTGTGCTATCGCTCACCGCGCTGGCGCAGCCTGAATGGCAGCGGCCTGTTCGCGGCAGCCGCCATGGTGATCTGCCTGTACTACATCGCTGCCGGCGTTCGCGGCTTCAACGTGCAGGACGGGCGCTACCTGTTTCAGCAAAGCGGGCTTGCTCAGGCCAACCTGATCATTTCGCTGGCCTATTACATCATCTGTCACATCTGCCTGATCGCGATGCTGGCGGCCCGGCTGAGCCGCTCGATGGTAGACAGCCAGATGCGCCAGCGGCGGCAGATCAACCTGACCCGCCAGGCCGAACAGCACGCCTTGGAAATGGTCGCGCAGGCGAATGAAAAGCAGGCGTTGCTCGACGTGCTGGCCCACGAAGTGCGGCAGCCGTTCAACAATGCCCAGGCCGCCTTGAACGATGTGCTGATGACGCTGCACAGCAACAGCCCCGACTATGCGGCCGGACAGCGACTCCAGGCAATCATCGACCATATCGTGCTGTCGCTATCCAATGCGATTGTCGGCTCCAGCATGCTGGAGCGCAAGACGCAGTCGCTGATGGCCACCACCGATGTCGTCGCGGTGTGCGAACTGGCCTGCAGCGACATGGGGCTGAACTGGCGCAACCACGTCGAGCTTGAACTGGGCGAGCGCGCCATCTTTACCGAGGCCGACCCGATCCTGCTGCGCCTGGCGATCCGCAACCTGCTCGACAATGCGCTCAAGCACTCGCAACTGGGCCGCAAGGTCAAGCTTCACGTCGGCGTTGATGAGGCGTTGATGCGGGTCGCGATCACCGTAACCAATTGGCCTGCAACCGAGTTCGCCCCCGATCCCGCCTTGTTCGAGCGCGGCGTGCGCGGCAAGCAGGCGGCGCCTGAAAACAAGGGCCTGGGACTGTTCATCGTCAGCGAAGTGGCCGTGCTCCACCACGGCGAAGTGCAAAACCGGGTCGACGAGCACGGCTGCACCGAATTCAAGCTGCTGCTGCCGGCCTGACCCAGCAGCGGGCGCCTTCAGTCCAGCCTGGCAACCATTAGCTGCGCGGTCGGGCTGACCGCGATCGCCGCCGGATCGTGCCCTTCTGACGCGCAGACGATCAGGGCCTTGCCGTCCGCCCCGCCCACCGCCACGGCATAGGCGTGAACGCTCAGTTCCACCGTATCGGTCACCTCGCCGCCCTCGCGCACGCGCAGCACCTTGGGGCCGGCCTCGCCCGGATTGGCAACCCACACCGCGCCTTCGGGATCAAGGCAGATGCCGTCCGGCTGCACGCCTTCGGGCAGCTGCGCCCAGACCCGGCGGTTGGACAGGCTGCCATCGGCGCCGATGTCATAGGCGGTCAGGCAAAAGCCGTTGGTCTCCCCAATGATCAGGGTCTTGCCATCAGGGGTGATCACCAGGCCGTTGGGAAAGCGCAGATCGCCCGCGACCTTGGTGACGGTGCCATCCGGATCGATCCGCGCGATGACGCAGGTTTCCGCTGGGGGGGCCTCGGGGTTCCAGAAATTGTAGCCGATATCGCTAACCCAGGTGCGCCCCTGCGGATCGGTGATCGCATCGCTGAGACAGAACACGCAAGTGCCCGAGAGGTCAGCAAATTCATGCAGCGCGCCGCCATGCCAACGTTTCATCTTGAGGTTCAGGGCATCGCTGAACACCACCGAACCATCGGGCAGGAAGCCCAGCCCATTGGGTTTGAACGGCAGCTCGATTTCGGTGCGCAGGTCGCCCGTCAGGCTGGCCGATTTGATGGCATTGCCGTGGATGTCGATGAACCACAGCCGATCACCGCGCCAGCGCGGACTTTCGGTGAACCGCAGGCCGTGGCCGAGGCCAACCAGAACGTCGGGCTTGTAGGCAGTCATGCTCCGCGCCTCCCCTCGCGAGTCCTATCGACTCGTTCTGAGTGATGACTCAGTTAAGTTCTTGCTCAGTTGTGGTCAAGCTGCGATACAGTTCGCCATCATGAGCACGACAAGCCCCACCAAGGCCAGGCGCGATGCCGCCCCCACGCGGGTGCGCGGGGTGTCGAAAAACCCCGCCGAAGCCCGCCGCAAGCTGATCGAAGCCGCGATCGACCTGTTCGGCCGGCACGGCTTCGCCGCCACGTCGACCGAGGCCGTGGCCGAACAGGCAGGCTATGGTCAGGCCACGGTGTTCTTCCACTTCAAGACCAAGGCCGGGCTGCTCGAAGCCTGTTTTGACCTGATGCTCGACCGTGCGCGCACAAGCCTGGTCGCGGCAGAGCCTTCGGGCACGCAAAATCTGCTGAGCCGGCTCGATCAATACTACGGCCCGAACGCCGAATTCTTCGCGCGGATGATGTCGGAACTGGCCGGGAACGCGCGGTTCGGGCCGATCTACGCCGCCTTCCACGACCATATGCGCAGCCTGATCGAGGCTGAACTGCGCCGCGAAACCGGGGCCACGCCGGATCGCTGCGCCTTTGCCGCCGCCGCCATCAAGAGCATGATGCTCGGCGTCCACGCCGAACACCGCATCGCCCCCGGCCGGTTCGAAGACGCCCAGTACGGCGCAATGCTGCACATGGTGGCGGCACTGATCATCGCGGATCTGATCTCCAAACCCGCCTGATCGTCAGGGCTGCCCCGGCTTGGGCGGGCGGGCATAGCCGCAGCATGGACAAGGCGATGCCTGGACTGCAGCGTGCCACACCTTGCCGCAGCGTTCGCACAGCGCCGGGACTAGCAGGCGCAGCGCCCGATCGAGCAGGGTCATCGCACTGCCTCCGCAGCAACCCGAGCGCATTCGATAGGCCGGTCGGCAGCCGTGCGCATCGCCTCGCCAATCAGCAGCAGCGCGGGGCCGGATCCCAGCCCGGCCTGCGCCGCCAGCGGCAGCAGATCGAGCCGGGTCGCAATGTGGCGCTCGTCCGGCAGGCTGGCGTTTTCGACCAGCGTGACCGGCGTGGACGCGGGCAGCCCCGCCGCGCGCAGATTGCGTGAAACTTCGGCAGCGGCAGCCTTGCCCATGTAGATCGCCAGGGTAGCGTCCGGGTCGGCCAGGGCCGCCCAATCGAGATCAAGGGGTTCGCCTGCCCGGGCGTGGGCGGTCACCAGCACCAGCTTGCGCGCCAGACCGCGCAGGGTGAGCGAGCGCCCCAGGCCGGCGGCAGCGGCGCTGGCGGCCGTCACCCCGGGGCAAATCGCCACGTCGACGCCCGCCGCCCGGCAGGCATCGAGTTCCTCGGTCGCGCGGCCAAAAATCGCCGGATCGCCGCCCTTGAGCCGCACCACCCGCTCACCCGCCAGCGCCGCCGCCACGATCAGCCGGTCGATGCTGGCCTGATCCTTGGAATGCCGCCCCGACCGCTTGCCCACGTGAACCAGCCGGGTTGCCGGCAAGGCAAGGCCGAGCACGCCCGGCCCGACCAGCGCATCGTGGAAGATCACGCTGGCAGCACGGATCAGGCGCTCGGCCTTGCGGGTGAGCAGTTCCGGGTCGCCCGGTCCAGCGCCGACCAGCCATACCATGCCGGGGGGAAAGTCGTTCATTCTGCTGCCTCCAGGGTTGTGGCCAGTGCCGCTTCGAGCAGGCGGGCGATTGCCGGGCGGCACGAGCCGCAGTTGGTTCCCGCCCCGGTAATCCCGCCAATTGCCTCAACCGTCACCGCTCCGGCGCAGGCAGCAGCGGTGATCTCGTTCGCGCCGATGCCAAGGCAGACGCAGGTGATCGGACCGCGATCAGGCGCGGGCGATGCCGGCCGGCCAGCCAGCAGTTCGAGACTGGACGTCCCCGCCTGCGCCAATTGCCGCGCGGCCCAATCGCGCGCGGGCAGTTCGCCGGTGCGGGTGAGGTAAAGCGCGGCGGCCAGCCGGCCATCGGCGCTCAGCACGGCGATCCGGCGCATACCCCGAACCGGATCGGCCGCTTCGAGCCACGCCCCCGCCGGGAGCAGCCGAGCGGGATCGAGATCATCCTCACCCGCCAGTTCATAGAGCCACCCCTCAGGCAGCCGCGAACGGCTCCAGTAGAGCAGATCCGGCAATGCGGGCTCCGCGCGGGCGGCAAGGAACGCGCGCCATTGCGGCGTGACCGGCGCGACCTTTGCCGGCGTATTCTTGAACGCCGGCTGGCCCGAGAGGGGATCGGTTTCGGACAAGGGCAAGCGGTTGGCGCGCGCCGCCCCGGCCATGGCATCGCTCCAGTGCATCGGCACGAACAGATCGCCCGGGCGCTGGCCAGCGGTGCACGACACCCGGAACACCGCGCTGCCCGCAGCCGTGCTGATGCGGGCCAGCCCGCCGTCTTCAAGGCCGTGGCGCGCCGCATCACCGGGATGGATTTCAAGCAGAGCCTCAGGCCGGTGCTGCGACAGCGTTGGCGAGAGGCCGGTGCGGGTCATGGTGTGCCACTGATCGCGGTAGCGGCCGGTGTTGAGCGCCAGCGGATAGGCCAGATCGACACGCGTGGCCGGCGCCGCCACGGCCACGATCCGGGCCTTGCCGTCAATGTGGCTGAACCGCGCGGCAAGCGGATGATCGCCGCCCCAGCGCAGCGGCGCCAGCGCGTCATAGGCGGCATCGCCAAGCCCGGCATGGGCCGACAGATCAAGCGCCTTGCCGCGGTTCGCCGCCAGCGTGGTCATTGCCGCATATTCGCGAAAAATGGCCGCCGGGCTGGCAAAGGCAAAGGCCCGGCCCCACCCCATGCGCGCGGCAACGTCGCACAGGATCGCCCAGTCCGCGCGCGCTTCGCCCGGCGCTGCGAACAAAGCGCGCTGGCGGCTGATCGTGCGTTCGGAATTGGTGACCGTGCCGTCCTTTTCGCCCCAGCCCAGCGCGGGCAGGCGAACGTGCGCCAGCCGCGCGGTGTCGGTATCGGCGATCACATCGGACACGACCAGCGTTTCGCAGCGCTCCAGCGCCTCGCGCACAAAGGCGGCATCGGGCATCGAAACAGCGGGATTGGTCGCCATGACCCACAGGAATTTCACCCGCCCGGTGTGGACCGCACGAAACAGGTCAACCGCTTTCAGCCCCGGTCCTGCGCAGATGTTGGGGGCATTCCAGAACTCGGCAACATCGGCGCGCTCTTCGGGCAAAAAGCCAAGGTGGCAGGCCAGCGTGTTGGCCAGCCCGCCAACCTCGCGCCCGCCCATCGCGTTGGGCTGGCCGGTAATGCTGAAGGGCCCGGCCCCGGCGCGGTTGATCCGCCCGGTGGCCAGGTGCAGGTTGATGATCGCGTTGCCCTTGTCAGTGCCGCTGCGCGACTGGTTGGCACCCTGGCTGAAGAGGGTGACCATGCGCGGGCTGGCCGCGACCAGATCGGTCAGCGCGGCAAAGGTATCCGGGTCCAGCCCGTGGGCCGCGGCATCCAGCCCGGCGATGAAGCCTTCGGGAATGACGCAGCGATCATCCAGGAATGCACCGTCGAGCAGGTCGCGATCCCGCATGGCGGCAAGCAGGGCATTGAACAGGGAGACATCGCCATCGGGGGCCAGTGGCACGTGGAGATCGGCCTGCTCGGCGGTTTCGGTGCGGCGCGGGTCGATCACCACCAGCCGTGTGCCCCGCTTGGCGCGGGCCGCCTCGATCCGCTGCCAGATCACCGGGTGGCACCAGGCCGTGTTCGATCCGACCAGCAGGATCAGGTCCGCCGCCTCAAGATCAGCGTAAGTGCATGGCACGACATCTTCGCCAAACGCGCGATTGTGCGCCGCAACTGCGCTGGCCATGCACAGGCGGCTGTTGGTGTCGATATTGGCGCTGCCGATGAAGCCCTTCATCAGTTTGTTGGCGACGTAATAGTCCTCGGTCAGCAATTGCCCCGAGACATAGAACGCCACGCTGTCGGGGCCGTGCTCGGCGATGCAGGCGTGCATTCGCGCCGCGACCTGATCCAGCGCCTCGTCCCAGCTGGCGCGGCGCGCGCCGATCATCGGAGCCAGCAAGCGCCCGTCCAGCCCGACCGTTTCGTCAAGGTGGGTGCCCTTGGAGCAGAGCCGCCCGAAATTGGCGGGATGATCGGCGTCGCCCGCGATCCGCACCGTGCGTTCGCCGGTCACGTCGGCCCGGATCCCGCAGCCGACCCCGCAATAGGCGCAAGTGGTGCGAACCTGCCGCATCGCTCAGGCCGCCTGCCGGCCCAGCACGGCCTCGCGGCGCAGATAGATGCGCCCGGCATCGACCTTGAGCGGGATGGTCGGCACGCAGCCCTTATCGTCGCCAAGTGCCTCACCCGTCTTGAGCGAGATGTTCCAGTTGTGCAGCGGGCAGGTCACCACGCTGCCGTGAACGATGCCTTGCGACAGCGGCCCGGCCTTGTGCGGGCACTTGTTGACCAGGGCATAGAAGCGCCCCTCCAGCGTGTGAAAGATGGCGATTTCATCGCCGCCGCGCACCGGGAGGGTGCGGGCCGTTCCGGGGGCAACCTGACCCACCGGGCCGATATCAAGCCATTCACCGATCATCGGGCAGTCTCCAGAACAAAGGGGCGCACTTCGGCCAGGTGCTGGTGCAGCTCGGCATCCTCGCCCGCCACGCGGCGCGCCCAGGGATCATCCTGCATGAAGGATTGCGAGTGACGGAACCGCGCGGCCAGCCGCCCGATCGCCTCGGGATCGTCGAACAAGGCCGACTTGACGTAGTCCAGCCCGACACGCTCGATCCACGGCGCGGTGCGTTCCAGATACCACGCGTCCTCGCGGTAGAACTGGATGAAGGCCGCGCAGACCGCCATCACCTCGGCTTCGGTGGTAACCTTGCACAGCAGGTCGGTGGCACGCACCTTGATACCGCCGTTGCCGCCGACGTGCAGTTCATATCCGCTGTCGACACAGACCACGCCAAAGTCCTTGATCGTCGCTTCGGCGCAATTGCGCGGGCAACCGCTGACCGCGATCTTGAACTTGTGCGGCATCCAGCTGCCCCAGGTCAGCTGTTCCAGCTTGACGCCAAGGCCGGTCGAATCCTGGGTTCCGAACCGGCACCATTCACTGCCCACGCAGGTCTTTACCGTGCGCAGCGACTTGCCATAGGCGTGCCCCGAAACCATCCCTGCGGCATTGAGATCGGCCCAGACGGCGGGCAGGTCTTCCTTCCTGATCCCGAAGATGTCGAGCCGCTGGCCGCCGGTCACCTTGACCATCGGCGCGTTGAACTTTTCCACCACGTCCGCGATCGCGCGCAGTTCGCGCGGGTTGGTCAGCCCGCCCCACATGCGCGGGACCACCGAATAGGTGCCGTCCTTCTGGATGTTGGCGTGCATCCGTTCGTTGACGAACCGGCTCTGCTGATCATCGACATAGTCACCCGGCCAGGCGCAGAGCAGGTAGTAGTTGAGCGCCGGGCGGCACGAAGCGCAGCCATCGGGCGTGGCCCATGACAGTTCCTGCATCACTTGCGGGATCACCTTGAGCTGCTTTTCATGGATCAGGCGGCGAACGTCGGAATGGGTGAAGCTGGTGCACTTGCACATGGTCTTCGGCCCGCTGGCCACCTCGTCGCCCAGCGTCAGTGTCAGCAGGCTCTCGACCAGCCCGGTGCAGCTGCCGCAGCTGGCCGAAGCCTTGCACTGGCTGCGCACCGCATCGAGGCTGCAAGCCCCGGCGCGGATCGTTTCGACCACCTTGCCCTTGGACACGCCGTTGCAGCCGCAGATCTCGGCATCGTCCGAGAGCGCCGCAACGGCCGCATTAGGGTCCGCCAGGGCGCCCCCTGCGGCAAAGGCCTGGCCAAAGATCAGCGCCTCGCGGATCTCCGAGATGTCCTCGCCCTTCTTGAGCAGGTCGAAATACCAGCTGCCATCGGCGGTATCGCCGTAGAGCACCGCGCCGATCAGCCGGTCATCCTTGACGATCACCCGCTTGTAGATCCCGCGCGCGGCATCGCGCATCACGATGTCCTCGGCCCCGTCGCCGCCCGAAAAATCCCCGGCGGAAAACAGGTCGATCCCCGAAACCTTGAGCTTGGTCGACGTGACCGAGCCGGGATAGCCGCTGGGCGCATCGGTGGCGGCATCGGCCAGGGCGCGGCACATGTCCCACAGCGGCGCAACCAGGCCATAGCAGGTGCCGCGGTGCTGGACGCATTCGCCCACGGCCATCACCGCCGGGTCCGACGTGACCATGTGGTCATCGACCATGATCCCGCGCTCAACCTCGATCCCGGCCGCCTTGGCCAGGCCGGTGGCGGGCCGGATGCCGACCGCCATGACTACGATATCGGCGGCAAATTCGCGCCCATCCTTGAGCCGGACGGCAGCAACCTGGCCGTCACGCTCGACGATCTCGGCGGTGTCGCCGCCGGTGACGATGGTCTGGCCGCGCCGTTCCAGCTCGCTCTTGAGGAGATAGCCCGCCGCCTCGTCGAGCTGACGTTCCATCAGCGTCGGCATCAGGTGAACCACTGTTACCGCCATGCCCCGCAGCGACAGGCCGTGGGCAGCTTCAAGCCCCAGCAAGCCGCCGCCAATCACCACCGCGCTGCCGCCCTTGCCCGCGGCAGCCAGCATCCGTTCGACATCGTCAAGATCGCGGAACGTGACCACGCCCTTGAGGTGTGCGCCGGGCACCGGGATGATGAACGGATCGGAACCCGTGGCGATCAACAGCCGGTCATAGGGTTCGACCCGGCCCGACTTTGCCACCACGGTTTGCGTCGCCCGGTCGATGCTGATCACCGGATCGCCAGAGATCAGCGTGATGCCGTTGTCGGCATACCAGCCGGGCGCGTTGATGACGATGTCCTCGAAGCTCTTTTCGCCCGCGAGCACCGGCGACAGCATGATCCGGTTGTAGTTCACCCGGGGCTCGGCGCCGAAGATCGTGATCGCATAGCGGCCGGGATCCCGTGCGAGGATTTCCTCCACCGCGCGGCAGCCGGCCATGCCGTTGCCGATCACCACGAGGCGTTCGGCGCTGCTGCCACCTGGGCCTGACTGCTTGAAGTTTGCGGGCGCGTTCACCGGTTTGCTCCTTCATCACGCGCAACGCAAAAAAGCCGCCTCGGACCGGTCCTGAAAGGAGCGGTACGGGCGGCTACGTTGCCACGCGTCGTTCGATTGTTTCAGCGGGATGCCTGGTTGCCCATCGTTGGGCGGCATCGATCGCTGAAAGGCAGACTAAGTGATTCGGGCGCCGTCACGCAAGCTCTTTTTGCAGTGCAGCATGACCGCGCCCGAATTTCTAATAGGCCAGTTCCAGTTGCAGCCAGACCTTGCGGGTATCGGCCCCGAACGTGGCGGCATTGTAATCGGCATATTTCGCCAGCAGGTTCGCGCGCCCCAGCTTGAAGCCAAGGCTGGCGTCCCATTCGTCCCCATAGTGCAGCGCGCCGGCATCGCTTTCAAAGCGGTGGAACGTCACCGCGGCATTCAGCCCCGGCAAGGCCGAAACCTTGGCGAAGCGGTAGCTCGCTCCGGCATACCAGTCCTGCAGCCCGGCTGCCGGCGTGGTCAGGAACAGATCAGCCCAGCCGTTGAACTTGTGCAGCGTTGCCATCGGGGTCTGGAACGCGCGGCCGCCATCGCTGCCCAGCTTTTCATAACCCGCGCTGGCCCCGCCACTCCCCCGAGACAGGCCGACTTCGGCGGCAACATAGTCCGCGCCATAGCTGGCCGGATTGTCCTTCCAGGGGGACTGGCGGGCATAGCTGGCCGCAAGATTGACCTTGCCCAGCTTGCCCAGCGGCAGGGCCGTAACCGCCCGCAGGCCATAGGTCTGGGTATCGGCGTTGGTCACGGCCAGCGCGCCGGCCTGTTCGGCGGCATCGAAATCGAGCAGATAGCTGAATGCCTTGACCTGCACCGGCCCCAGCTTGCCGCCCGCACCCAAGAACACGAAGCGCCCGTCATAGGCCGTGCGCGGCCCGGCATCGGCGCCGAACACGGTGCGCTGGCTGATCGCATAGCTGCCATCGACGCTTAGCGGGCCCAGCCGGGCTTCGGCGCGCAAGGCATCGAAGGTCTGCTCGTTCTGCCGCCACCCTGCCGCGCCGACAAACCGCTGGTCATCAAGGTTGATCCGCTGACGCCCCACAGTGACGCTGACCGCCTTGCCCTGATATTGCAGCTGCAACCGGTTGAGTTCGCCGTTCATCGGATCGGGCACCGCGGCATAGCCCGGTCGGCGCTGGCTGTCGGCAATCGCAAAGGGAAAGGCGTTGTAATCGCTCGACAGCGCCAGCGTGCCCTCGCCCTCAACCAGCACCGCCAGACCAGACGCATGGCGCAACTCTGCCCCCCCACGCAGCCGCAGCGTTGCGGCATCGGCGTGCAGCGTCGGCGTATCCACGCTTTCGCTGCGCAGGCGCAGATCGATGATCGGATCGAGCGTCAGTCCGGCGCCCACCGGCACCGCATCGCCCGGTGCGGCATGGGCCGGCGCGGCCAGAGCGAATGACGCGGCCAACAGGCCGGCAGCAGGGATATGCAGCTTCATTGCGGAACTCCTCACGAGGGTGCCGGAGCAGGCCCCTGCCCGCTCCGGCCAGACCAGGGCTTGTCAGATGCGGGCGCCTTGCAGCGCAGCGCCCCAGGTGGTCCGCCAGCGGCGCTTGACCGCGGTCAGCCCGATCAGGGCCACCACCGCCAGCGCGGCGAAGATCAGGAAGCCCAGCGAGGCGCTGCCGGTGGCCTTCTTGATCGCGCCCAGCGACGAGGCGAGGTAGAACCCGCCCAGCCCGCCGCCGAACCCAACGAGCCCGGTCATCACCCCGATTTCCTTGCGGAAGCGCTGCGGCACCAGCTGGAACACCGCGCCATTGCCAACCCCGAGCGTGCCCAGCGTGGCGACGAACAACACCACCGCGGCGCTCAGCGTGGCCGGCCCGGTCGAGATGGCCGCCAGCAGCAGCGCGGCGATCACATAGACCACCGTTAGCGTGCGGATCCCGCCAAAACGATCGGCCATGGCCCCGCCCATCGGCCGCACCAGCGAGCCCATGAACACCGCCGCCGCGGTGCAATAGCCGGCCACGATCGGGGTGACGCCGAAAGTATCGGCATACCAGGTCGGCAGCGAGCTAGAGAGCCCAACGAACCCGCCGAAGGTGACAAAGTAGAACAGCATGAACCACCACGCGTCCTGATCCTTGAGCACGGCAGCATAGGCCGAGAGCGGCTTGGGCGCAGGCTGATCGGGGCTGTCCTTGGCGGCAACAAGGTAGAACGCGAACACCGCCACCAGCGGGATCAGCGCCAGGCCGAACACATTGGTCCAGCCATAGGCCTTGGCCAGCAGCGCCGCGAACAGCGATGCGAAGACCGTGCCGGAATTGCCCATCCCGGCGATCCCCATCGCCTTGCCCTGATGTTCGGGGGGATACCACCGGCTGGCCAGCGGCAACGACACCGCAAAGCTCGCCCCGGCAAAGCCCAGCACCACGCCAACCGCCAACGTGCCTTCATAGCTCGACACGCCGAGCCACCACGCCGTTGCCAGTCCAGCGATGACCACGACCTGGCTGATCGCCCCGGTCAGCTTGGGACCGATCCGGTCAACCAGGAGGCCATTGACCAGCCGCAGCACCGCCCCCGCCAGCGTCGGCACCGCAACCATGAACCCCTTCTGCGCCGGGTCGAGCCCCAGCTCCTTGGAAATGATCGGCGCCAGCGGCCCCAGCATCACCCAGACCATGAAGGCGATGTCGAAATAGAGGAACGCGGCCAGCAGGGTCGGGCGGTGGCCCGATTGCCAGAACGGCTTTCCGGTGGCGGCTGTCGGTGCTTCCTGAGACATGGCTAACGATGCCATTGGTTGGCCCTCCTTGGACTTGACGAAACGGTTTGAGGATCGATCCTCACGCGGGCGGGCGTCGTGCCCGCACGTGTGAGGGACGGATTGGAGCGATGCGCGACAACGGTGAACTTGTGGCAGCGGCGGGCTTTGCCAGCCTCATCGGGCCGCGCGCCGAGAACCAGGATTTCGGCGGCGTTCACATGGGCACCGCGCTGGAACGCGCGCGCCACGGGATCATCGCCGCGCTGGCCGATGGGGTATCCGGCGGCAAGGCCGGCCGGGCAGCGGCCGAACTGGCGGTCTGCGCGCTGATCGAAGGGTTCTACGCCATGCCCGATACGCTCGGCCCGGCCCGCGCGATGCAGGCCCCGCTGGCGGCCTACAACCGCTGGCTGCACGCCCAGGGGCGCGGTGAAACCATGACCGACAGCGCTACCACTTTCACCGCCTTTGCCCTGCGCGGACGGCGCGCCCATCTGGTCCACGTCGGCGATAGCCGCGCCTGGCGCTTTGCCGGCGGGCGCCTGACCTGCCTGACCAGCGATCACGTCCGCCCCGAACCCGACCTGCGCCACGTGCTGATCCGCGCGCTGGGCATCGAGGGCGAATTGCGGCTCGACCACGCGGACATCGAACTGGCCGAACATGACCGCCTGCTGCTGACCAGCGACGGGGTGCATGGCGTCTTGCCGGCCGCCCGCATCGCCGCAATTCTGGGCGAAAATGCCAGCGCGGAAGCCACCGCGCAGATGCTGGCCGAAGCCGCGATCGCAGCCGGGGGACGCGACAACGCGACCGCGCTGGTGCTCGACGTGGTGCGCCTCCCCGCCCCCGATCACGATGGTATCCTGGCCGGGCTGTCCGCCCTGCCCTTCGCCGAACCGCCGCGGATCGGCGAGAGCATCGACGGTTTCCGGATCGAACGCATCCTGTCCGAGGGGCGCCATGCGGTGCTGCTGGTTGCCACCGACACCGAGGATGGCAGCGCCGTGGTGCTGAAATTCCCGCGCCGCGAAGTGCTGTCGGAACGCGCGCTGCGGCTGGCTTTCGCCCGCGAAATGCTGCTGGCCCAGCGGCTGTCGAGCCCTTTCGTGCTGGCCGCCCATCCAATCCGCCCCGACCGGCAGAGCGTGCTCTACGGGGTCCAGCCACTGCTCGACGGCGAAACGATGGCCCAGCGCATGGCCCGCGCCCTGCCCCCGCTCAAGACCGCGCTCGATCAGGCGGTGCGGCTGACCCGGGCGGTGGCCGCGCTGCACCGGCTCGAAGTGGTCCACCGCGACATCAAGCCCGATAACGTGATGTTGACGGCCGACGGCGGGCTCAAGCTGATCGACCTGGGCGTTGCCCGCCTGCCCCAGGTTGAGGATTTCCGTCCTGACGAGATCCCCGGAACCCCAGGTTTCATGCCGCCCGAGCAGTTCGAAGGCCATGCCGGCGATGCCCTGACCGACCAGTTCGCGCTCGGCGTCACGCTCTACCGCTGGTTCACCGGAAAATGGCCGTTTGGCGAACAGGAAGCCTTCCAGCGCCCGCGCTTTTCCCGCCCGCTGCCGCCCTCGCACCATCGCCCGGAAATCCCCAGCTGGCTTGATGATGCGATCCTCACAGCGATCCAGCCGGATCGCGATGCGCGCTTTGGCGATGTGATCGAACTGCTGCGCGCGCTTGAGGGCGGCGGCAGCCTTGACCTTGGCCCGCGCCGCCGGCTGCCGCTGGCCGCGCGCAATCCCGAACGCTTCTGGCAGGCGATCAGCGCGCTGCTGGGCGCGGCGCTGCTCGCCTCGCTGCTGCTCCACTGATCGGCCGCTGCCCACCGCGAAAACCCCTTCGTTTCGCGCACGCAAAAAAGCCGCCTCGAACGGTCCAGACTGGACCGGCTCGGGCGGCGTCGTTGCCACGCAATGTCAGTTTTTGCCGGATGCTTGGTGCGCCCCGTCCTTGGAACGCGCATCGTCAGCAGGGACTAGGCTAAGCGATTCGGGTTCCTTGCCGCAAGCAGTTTTTTGCAATGCAGCAAGAGCGGGTCATGGCAGCCGCGCCAGATAGCCCGGCATGTCATGGGGATCAAAGCTCATGCCATCGAAAAAGCGATTGCTTTCCAGTGTCATGGATCCTTGCTGGGTGCCAACGGAGGTCAATCCGGCGAGGCTGCCTTCGACCTTGGAACTGGCGCCCGGAAGCGGCTCGGCGCTGCCGAGCAAGGCGCTGCGATAGACATCGGGGCGGAACACCCGCGCCGCCGTTGCGGCATCCTCGGCGGAGTAAACGCCGCCCTCCCACCGCACCATCTGGGTATAGAGCCACTCGGCCTGGCTGACCCAGGGGAAGTTCGCTGCCTCGCGGTACTGGAACATGAAATCGGGGTAGTGGACCGGATCGCCACCCTGCACCAGCAGCAGCCGATCCGAGATCGCCCTGCCAATCAGTTCGGCCGATCCATCAAGGTACTGGCTGCGCGCGAGGATCTCGGCATTCACCGCAAGGTTGGCCGGATCGACGAAATGCCGCGCCGCGGCAATCAGCGCGCGCACCAGGGCTTCGGCATCGCCCCGGCGCTCGGCCAGCACCGGCTCGCGCAGGGCCAGCACCTTTTCCACCCCGCGGCGCCAGATCTGCGCGGTCACCAGCACGATCCGCCCCGCCCCGCGTTCAACCGCCACGCTGTTCCACGGTTCGCCCACGCAAATCCCGTCAACCTCGCCCGCTTCGAGCGCATCGGCGCAGAACGGCGGCGGAACGGTGACGATTTCCACGTCCTCGTCAGGGCGGATTCCACAGGCCGCCAGCCAGTAGCGCAGCATGTAGTTGTGGCTGGAATAGCGGTGCACCACGCCAAAGCGCAGCGGATTGCCGACCGCCTTGCGCGCCTGCGCCACCGCCCCCAGCGCCGCGCCAACGGCCGCCGGATCGCCCAGCCCACTGGCTGGCGACACCTGATCGGCAAGATCGCGGCGCAGCGTGATGGCATTGCCGTTGAGCCCCAGCACGAAGGGCACTGCCAGCGGCTGGGCGCGGCGCCCCCGCCCCAGCGTGGTCGCGATCGCCAAGGGCGCCACCATGTGCGCGCCGTCGCTCTGGCCATAGAGCAGCCGATCGAGCACCGTGGCCCAGCTCATGTCTTTGACCAGCCGCAGTGACAGCCCCTCGGCCTCAGCAAAGCCGTGTTCGCGGGCCAGAATCGGCAAACAGGCATCGACCAGCGGGAGGAAGCCGATGGTCAGTTCGTTGGACATCATTTCCCTCCCATGAGCCGGTGCGCCGTGACCACGGCATCGGCGATGTCGATGATCCGGCGCCCCTGATCCATCGCGGCCTTGCGCAGTTCGGCATAGGCCTGTGGTTCGCCCAGGCCGCGGCTGTCCATCAGGATGCGCTTGGCGCGGTCGATCGTGTCGCGCTCGGCCAGCTTGCCCTTGGCTTCGGCAAGATCGGCCTCAAGCCGGGCAAAGGCGCTGAACCGGCGCACGGCCAGATCAAGCAGCGGGCGAATCCGGTGCGGCGCCAAGCCATCGACCACATAAGCCGAAACCCCGGCCTCGACCGATGCGGCGATCGATTCCGCATCGCTTTCATCCACGAACATCGCGATTGGACGGGCCAGGGCGCGGCTCACCGCGAAATATTCCTCAAGCACGTCGCGCGACGGATTTCCGAGGTCCATCAGGACGATATCAGGCGCAATTTCCCCGATCCGCGCCACCATCCCGCGCCGCTCGCAAATCGTGAACAGCTCGCAATCGTCAAGCGCAGCCAACCCCTCGCAGAGAACTGCGGCGCGGGTGGCGCTTTCATCGACGATCACAATTCGCATAGCGCGTTGTGCAACGCTGCGCTGCAGCATTCAATCGCAAATCCGGCGGCGGGCAGGAAATCCTATTGCCCCACCGATTGCATCATTGCCGCCCGTCAGACATTGCCAAGACCGGCAAGATCAAGCGCCAGCCCCAGTACCATCATCAAGCCCAGCACCTTGATCAGGCCGAGCCTGAACCGGAAAATAAGAACCGCGGCGATCGCTGCAAGCAGTGCTGCCGGCCAGTGCAGGGTGGACAGCACCGGCAGGTCGATCGACACCGCGCCAAGCGGCGTGGGCGCGGTGCGGGCAAACAGCACGTGGATCGCAAACCACAGGCCAAGGTTGGCAATCACACCGACGATCGCGGCAGTGATCGCCGAAAGCCCGCCCTTGAGCAGCCGGGCGTGCTCCAGCCGTTCAAACCAGGGCGCCAGGGCAAAGATCCACACGAAGCAGGGCACGAACGTTACCCAGGTCGTCAGCGCCGCGCCCAGCACCCCGCCCAGCAGGGGGCTGAAGGGATCGGGCGCGCGATACCCCGCAAGATAGCCGACGAACTGGGTGACCATGATCAGCGGCCCCGGCGTCGTTTCGGCCAGCCCGAGGCCATCGGCCATCTCACCCGCGCTGAGCCAGCCGAAGTGATCCACCGATTGCTGGGCCATGTAAGCCAGCACGGCATAGGCCCCGCCGAAGGTCACCACCGCCAGCTTCGAGAAAAACACCCCGACCTTCCACAGCACGTGCTCGCGCCCGAGCGTAAGGGCGATCGCCAACAAGGGCGCGGCCCAGGCCGCCCCGCCCACCGCAACGCTGCGCAGCGTTGCCGCCCACGGGCGCGGCGCCAGCGATGCCGCGGGCGTCATCGGCTTCAAGGCCAGCAGATCGGGCCTGATCGCGGCGGTGATGGTTCCGATCAGGCCCGCGCCCAGCACCACCAGCGGAAACGGCAGCGCCAACACGGCCAGACCAGCGAATGCCAGAAACGCGAGTGCCCGCTTGAACCGCGTATCGAGCGCGCGGCCCGCAACCCGCAGCAGGGCCTGAACCACGATGGCCAGCACCGCAGCCTTGATCCCCAGGAACACCGCCGTGAACCAAGCCAGCTGCGCCGCGAAGCCATAGAGGATCGACAGCGCCAGGATCACCACGGCGCCGGGGATCACAAACAACAGGCCTGCAGCAAGCCCGCCTTTGACCCCGTGCAGCTTCCAGCCGATCCAGGTGGCAAGCTGCTGCGCCTCGGGCCCGGGCAGCAGGTGGCAGAAATTGAGCGCGTGGAGATATTGCTCCTCGCTGATCCAGCGCCGTTCCTCGACCAGCTCCTGATGCATCAGGGCGATCTGTCCGACCGGCCCGCCGAAACTGAGGCAGCCGATCCGCGCGGATACGCGCACGAGTTCGGCAAAGGTTGGTGTGTTGGTTGGTGCGCTCACGATTGGTCCCCAAGTCCTTCGGTCCGCGGCAGCGGACGGTCAGGCAACGCTTGGGCATGGCGCGAGCCGTAGCCTGGTCGGGAGGTTGCTTTGCCCCGATTGCCGCCATCTAGGACACGCCGCGCGTGCTTGGCAAGCACCGACGCAGTGCAATCGCGGGCCAGCAATATCAGACAAAAAAACGGCGGCAGGGTTGCCCCTGCCGCCGCCTTCGCTGTGAACCGTGTCTGCGCGGATCAGAACTTGATGCGCAGGTCCACCTGCGCCGAGCGCGGCGGCAGGTAGTTGAACTGGTCAAGCTGACCATAGCCGTTCTGGTAGCTCACCCCGTTCACCGTGATCGTCGGCGCGCCCGAGGAGCTGGTCGAGATCGCGGTGACCGCGCGGCTGTTGAAGACGTTGGACACCGAGGCACCGATGCGGAAGAATTCGCCGAATTCCTTGCTGATCGCGAATTCGCCAGTGCTGTAGGGCGCGATGCGATAAAGCCGGAAGTTCGGATTGCGGTTGAACTCGTTGGCATATTGCGGGCCGGTGAACTTCTGGCTGAAGGACACGCGCCAGCCTTCGTGGTTATAGGCCATCCCCAGCGCGCTGGTGGTGAACGGGGCCTTGGCAACCTGTGCATCGGTCACCACCGAGTGCGCATAGTTGTAAGACCCGTTGGCATAGAGCGTGAGACCCGTCAGCGGCATCCACGCCACCTGGCCTTCGATGCCCTTGTAGCGCACCTGGCCGATGTTCACGAGCAGCGAGGTATCGCAGCCGGTGGTGGTGCAGGTGCCGATCTTGTTGTTCACATTGATGATGTAGCCATCCAGATCGAGCGACACCTTGCTGCCGTGCCACACGGTGCCAACCTGGTAGTTGGTGGTGGTCATCGGCTGCAGCGCATCGAGCGCCGAGGTCAGCGCCGCCGAAGTGGTCGTCGACGAGGCATAGAAGCTCGACAGGTCGGGCACATACATGCCTTGGGCATACTGCGCGTAAAACGACCAGTTGCCGGTGGGCTGCCAGTTGATGGTCATGAACGGCAGGGTCTTGGTCCAGGTCGCTTCAGCATTGGCCGGGAACCGCGAGGTTGCCTGCACCAAGGCGTCGGTCGAGCGAGTGAAGTGAACGTATTTCACCCCCGGGGTGATCGCCAGGCCTTCCATCGGGCGAAATTCGAATTCGCCGAACAGCTGATACTGGTTCCAGCCCGAATTCTGGTCGTACTTGATATTGGCGACCGAGATCGGCGGCAGGGCGGCCTGCGCAGCCGTGCCGTTGCCGTTGTTGAACTTCTCGTTGTAGTTCGGGGTCTGACCGGCGGTCCAATCGAAGTCATAAAGGTGGCGCCAGGTGCTGGCGTGTTCCCACCAGCCGCCAAGCCGGACCTTGCCCAGCCCGAACTCGTAGTTGAGCTGGCCGATATAGCCGACCACCCGGTACTTGTTCATCTTGTTGTAGCCCGACACATCCGCCGCCGGACCGCTGATCGCGACATAGGGCGAAGCCGCCGTGCCGGCCCCGCTGAACCCGGTCACGATGGTGCCGGGACGCTGGGTGAAAACCGGAACATTGGTGCCGCTGGCGAGCGCCACCGTGGTCGTGCCGTTCCCCGACATGGTGTTGTTGGTATAGCCATACATGTAGGCCCGATTGTCCATCGAGAAGCCCGAACCCAGCTCGCTCTGGAGGCGCAGGTAGGAAAAGTCGGTGGTCTTGTCGGTGCGGTTGTAGGCATAGTTGCTGGCCAGCAGGACATTGTCCGTCATGCCATAGTTGAGACCATAGAGCCCCACGTCCGACGTTGCCGCACAGCGATCGCCCGTGAGCTGGGTCAGCGCATTGCCCGAGGCGTCGATCGCGGCGAGCGTAAAGCCGGTGATCCCCGCCGTCGCGCTGCCGCAGGTGCTGCCCTTGGTCACGTCCGACTGGTAGTAGTAATTGCGGTTCCAGGTGCTCATCACGGTCAGGGTGTTGGCCGTGCCGAGCGGGAACACCGCCTTGGCATACAGGTTCTTCGACTGCACCGGCGAATGGGTCAGCGCGCCATCCGAACGCAGGAACTGGCCCGCGACGACGATCTTGGCGCCGCCCAGGCTATCAAGCTTGCCGCTCTGGTATTCGGCGCGCCCGATCAGGGTGCCGAACGAGCCGTAGATCGCCTGGAGCTGGCCGCCGCGCTCATCAGCTGCCGCGCGCGAGTAGAGGTTGATGTTGCCGCCAAAGCTGGCCTGGCCAAGCTGGCTGGCATTGCCCGGGCCGCGATCGACCACGACCGTCTCGATCGTGTTCGACGGGAAGAACGCGGTCGAATGGTGGGTCGGGTTGTTGGTGTCGGCAAAGGGGATCGAATCGTAGGTGACGTTGTATTCGCCATCCTGGAACCCGCGGATCACCGACTTGGTTTCGCCAAAGCCGGCCCCGTTCGACGTGCCCGCGATCGACACCCCCGGAGTCAGCGCGATCAGCTGGTTGAAGTCCGATCCGGCGTTGGCATTATCGATGAACTCGCGGCTGACGGCGGCCTGCGGCTGGGTCGTGGCGAGCGACGAAGTGATCGGTGCGACCTGCGCGGCGTGCGAGCCGATCACGATGATGTCGGCGGTGGTCAGCGAGTTCTTGTCGTTGGCCTGCCCGGCCTGATCGGCCGTCGTCGACTGGTCGGCCGCCGGAGCGGGCTCAGCCGCTGCGACGGCCTCGGCTGCCGATGCGGACGCGGCGGAAAACATCAAGGCGGCTGTAGCCGTGCCGGCCAGCAGGGTGCGCACGGTGAAAGTCAGGTTAGACATGAAAAATCCCTCATGTGAGAAAATCGAGCAGTCAGATCAGCGAGCGACGGTGCGCGCCGCCAGTTCGCGGCGGGCCGCCGCGAGGGCGCTGGCAAGGCGTGGATCGGCCAGCAGGCGTTCGGCCACGAACGTGCCGATCACGTGGCTGGCCTCGGTATCCGCGTGGAAATGCGAGCCGCAGATTTCGCGGCTGAGCGCATAGTCATCGGCGCGGCTGAGGATCTGGGGGGCGCGTTCCGGGATCAGGCGGGCCAGCACCCAGGCGGTCGAATAGCCGAACCCGGCATGCCCGCTGGGATAGCCCTTGAACGCCTTGGCCGCGTTGGGCGCACCGCAATGCGCCAGGCTGGCATCGATCTGATAGGGCCGCGGCTGGGCGAAGTGGAGCTTGCCCCGTTCGACCACGCCATCGGCCTCCTCGGACACTACGGCCAGCAGGGCGCGCGTTGCGGGAAGTTGTTCGAAATTGAGCCCGGCGGCTTCGGCAAAGACTGACGGGGTTTCGTTGTCACCATCGGCTGCGGCCTGGGCCAGGCGCTGCGGCGTGGCCGCCGCAATGGTGGAGCGCAGGCGCGCCATATCAAGATCGAACCCAAGCGAACCCTGGCGCGGCGGCGCAGCCATGACGCGCTCCGGCGCCGCTTCCGCTTCGGAGATGTAGCGCAGCGGCGGCAAGGCCTGCGCTGCCGCAGGCGTCTGCCCCAGCGCCAGGTTAGGAACACTGACGCAAGCGCCAAGAAACAGCGCGGCGGCGACTGAAAAACGCATAGGAACCCCCATCGGCCCGGATCGGGCGATGGCTGGCTGCTACTCTGCGTGGATGACGGCTGGATGGCGTTTCGAAGTAGAAACGATGAAGGCGGGCTGACAGTACAGTGTCGATTAGACGTCTGAATCGTGACGGAAACCCGCCACAGCGCTTATTCCTCGAGCGCGCCCCCGGTGATATAGGCGTCTGCCGCCGCGGCTTCAGCGATGAGCGCCCGCAGCGCCTGCGCCGTATCCTGCATCAACCGGGCACTGATGGGCCGCTCGCCGTTCATGAAGCGGCGCAGGGCACGCTCGTCGATGCCCAGACGCCGCGAGGCAGCGGTCGTGCCGCCGAAAATCTGGATGCAGTGGGCGAAATGCTCGGAAAGGTCGTGCGGCGTGGCTGACACGGTTGTTACCCATTTTTTGCGCAGACTGCCTTGCCTGCGGCGACGGTGGCTGGGATGGCGAATAGCCCCCACCTGCAGGATCGACAATGACTGTCACGGAAGAAAATGACCCGCACCTGACCAGAGCGCAAAATCGCTTCCTGCGGCGGATCTACAACGGGCGCTCGGTCCCGATCATTGTCGATGGACGACCCTTCGTGACCTACAAGCAGGCCATCCAGTATCTTCGCTCGCTCACCCCTGCGGAGCGTGAAGCGGCCTACGCTCAGATGAAGGACCAGGCCAAGTCGCCCCGCCGTGCTCCTGAGGAATGACAACACCGCCACGAGCCATGCGCAAACGGCGCAGTCCCCGGTCATGCAAGACCTCGTTTTGAGGTGATCTTGGATTTGATGTGAACTGTGGCGGTGGACAGCCGACCGGGGTCCAACTCTCTTTGGACCTTAACTTATTGATTTATATAGCCTGTATTTTTGGTTCGAATCCCTGATGCGGCTACCCAAATTTACCCAAAAACTAACACCACGCAGGCTAGCGTTTTAGTTGGCAAATAATCGCTTTCCTCCTCCCACATGTTGCAAGCCTTACGCAGGTAATCAGCGGCTGATCCTGCAGTAGCGCGTGTATGTAAACGTTTGCCGATAGCGCCTACAAGGCCTCCCCAAATGCGACTGCCGGCTAATCCTCATTACTCGATAAAACCGAGATATGTGCAGCATAAGCCAATAATGCAGCGGCAATCAGGCTAGCTATTGGAAGAAACTGGAACGCCCCAAGCAGCCCAATGCGATCGGCGATTGCGCCGGTCAGGATTGGCCCAGGTGCCAGGCCGACCAGGCTGAAACACAGCGACATAAGCGCGAGGGCGGTGGCCAGCATTTGCGGTGACGACCACCCCGAGACGAGCGCGCTGCATGGGCCAGTGGTACAAGCGCTAAGAAACATGCCTGCCGCCAGCGCAATCATCTGAATGGAGCCGGCCGGCAGTTGGAAGGCTAGAGCGAGGCAACAGGCGCTGGCCAAGCAAAATCCCGCGGCATGTCTGGCCCGCGAGGTCAGGTCCCCACCAGCCAGACGATCGCTCATATGGCCCCAGAAGACCATGCCCAGACCACTCAGCAGCAAATAGAGCGATGCGAGCGACGTTGCCGCATCCAGATCAAAGAAATGGTAACGGACGAAGTAAGTCGGCAACCAAGCTGGGAGAGCGCCGGTTATGTAAAATTGGAAGCCGCCAGCAAGACAGGCGTACATCAAGGGCTGATTGCGCACGATTCCGACAATGTTGCTGGCGCTGGCCTTGCCCGAGGGTTCGCCGAGATGTTCCAATTTTTCTGCCGCTAAGGCAACCCGCTCTGGGCGGATTTTGGTCAGGAATATGGCCGAGAGGACAAGTCCAGCCAATCCCATCGCCGCAAACGCCGCCCGCCAGTTCCACCTTGCTGCAATCAGCCCCCCCAGCCCGACGCCCAGCACTTGCCCCGTGATGGCGCCAGCAATGAACAACGCTGAAACCGTGCCGCGCATCCGCACCGGAAAAACCGAAAGCAGCAGTGCCAGCCCAACCCCGCCATAAGCCGCTTCACCCGCGCCGACCAGCAGACGCGCTCCCAGCAATTGGCCATAGTCTTGGGCCAGCGCGCAAAGCAGCGTGGCTAGGCTCCAGAGGATTGCCATGGCACCAATCGCGCGGACCCGGCCAATCCGATCAGCAAGGAATGACAGCGGAATCGTCAGTAACCCGACCGCAAGCGCCACCACGCCGCTCAGCCAACCAAGCTGGGTGTCCGAAAGGCTCCAGTCGGTTTTGAGTAATGGATAGACGGCGTTCAGCACTTGCCGCGACATGTAGTCGGACAGCAGCAGGCTGAAGACCAGCGCCAGCACCAGCCAGGCATAGGGACTCGGTCGTGACCGCGTTGCGACGGCACTGGCGTTCGGCTCGGGTGCGGACTGCTGGTTCATGCGGCTGCGGTGCGCTTCACCCACTTGCTTGTCGCCGAGACGTCGAGAATCTCGCCCCCTTCGCGTTTCCAGCCGGCAAAGCCCGTTTCAAGATGGGCCACCCTGGCATAGCCCATGTCGAGCAGCGCCAGGGTGGCATAGACCGAACGTCCGCCTCCGGCGCAAAAGACGATAATATCGCCTTCCTCCTTGAAGAAGTCGCGGAAATAGGGGCTGGCGGGATCGGCCCAGAACTCCAGCATGCCGCGAGGCACGTGTCGCGACCCCGGGATGGTGCCGAGCTCGACGACTTCCTGAATCTCGCGAAGGTCGATCAGCAAAGTTCTGCCTTCTGCGATGGCCTGATGCGAGGCTTTCACGTCGTCGACCGACAGGTTGACGATATTCGCCTTCAGGCGATCGGTTTCCGTGAACACATTCTTGATCGCCATGGCTTGCTTCCCTTGCGATTTGTCGATGCTATCAGGCTTGCGGTCGTTCGCCCAGCACGGTCACCCGCACGCCGACACGGGTATGGGGCGCGTAGTCGAAGATCGCGTGGTGCTGGGTGCAGCGGTTGTCCCAAAACACCATGTCGTTCTGGTTCCAGGAAATCCGCACGCATATTGCCGGGCTGGTCTCCACGTGGCGGAACAGCACGTCGAGCACGGCCTTGCTCTCGGCCTGCGACAATTCGGGGATGCGAACTGTGAAGGCCGGGCTGACGAACAGTGTCTTTCGCCCGGTTTCGGGGTGGCGCACCACTACTGGGTGGGTGGTTTCCGGATAACCGCCCTCGGGGATCGGAAAACCGTAGAGCCGCGGCAATACTTCGCCGCTGTGGACCGCAGTCAGCCCTTCGATGAACTTCTGCATGGTCGGCGAGAGCGTTTCGTAAGCTAGGCACATGTTCGCGAACATCGTGTCGCCACCATAGCCGGGTTCGGGCATCTCCTTCATGTAGAGCATCGAGCCCATGGGCGGCCGTTCTTCGAGCGTGGCGTCCGAATGCCAGCCCTCGCCGATCGCGACCTTGGAGGTGCTGTCGTTACGCACTTCAAGGATCTCGGGGTTGGGCTTCTTTTGGGCCAGCAGAACGGGATGGAGGTGCAGTTGGCCCCACTTGAGCCCGAAGGCGCGATGCTGCTGTTCGGTCATGTGCTGGTCGCGGAAGACCAGCACCATGTTTTCGTGCAGCGCGACACGCAGTTCCGCCAATTGCTCGTCCGTCACACCCTTCGACAGATCGACACCGCCGATCTCCGCCCCGATCGTGCTTGTCAGAGGCCGAACCGAGATGGTCTGGTAGGCGTGACGCGGCAGGGCATTCCAGGCCTTGATGGCTTCGAGTCCAAAGCTGTCCATTTTCCGATCTCCCATCGAATGCGCCTCCCGAATTGCCGGGCTGGTTAGTTGCGGCGCAGGTCCGATTGCCGGGATAGGGTTGGTCTGATGTAGAGGATTGACATATTCTGCCATTCACTTGACAAATATTCACATGCCAACTGGCTCCACAATCCACCTCACCCGCAGTGCCGCGATCTATGGTTTCGGTGAAGTGCTTGCGCGGTTGGGGCACGAGCCGCACCAGTTTGTGCGCCAGGCTGGACTGCCATACGCTTGCCTGAGCGAAGCCGAGCTTCGTATACCGACGCTCGCAATGCTGCGCATGTTGGAAAGCGCGGCCGAACAGACCGGAGTGCACGACCTGGGGCTGCGCATCGCCGCAAACCGCCCGGATTCAAGCTCGGGCGCATTCGGCGTGATGGTGCGCGAGCAGGCAACCTTACGCGAAATGCTGCAGGCAATGGTCCAGAATATCTGGATCCAGATCGAAGGGCTGAACTTCGCGCTGGAAGAGGCGGGCGGCCTGGCGACGTTCGCGATCGAATTCGTCGACCCGCAAGGCCAGCCGGTTACACAAGCGGTCGAACTGGTCGCGGCCAACGTCGCGCGGAGCCTGCAACATGTCCTGGGGCCATACTGGGAACCGGAGATGGTTATTTTCCGGCACAGCAAGCCGGAAAGCTTGAGCACCCATCTGACGGCATTCCGCCGGGTTCCTTTCTTCATGCACGATCGTAATGCGATTGTGATGCTTTCGGCTGACCTCGATCGTTCGATGCCCCGCGCCGATCCCGAGGCGGCGAAGCATCTAGCACATTATCTCCAATTGATCGCCGGTTCGCGCCAGCAGGACTTTATCGGCAAAGTGCGGCAATTGATCGCTGCCCTGCTTCCGCAAGGCCTGTGCCGCATGGACCGGCTCGCACGGCAACTGGATATCCATGAGCGCACGTTGCACCGCCGGCTTGAGGCGGAGGGCACCAGCTTTGGCCAATTGCTTTTGGAAGTGCGGACCGAGTTGCTGGAAACCTATCTCGCACCCGGCCAGCGCTCGTTGACCGAAATCTCTGAGCTGCTCGGCTTCTCCAGCCTCAGCGCATTTTCGCGCTGGAAACGCGGCTTGCCGAAACAGACGACCTTGCGCCTGTCAGAATAAGTCAATTTCGCGTCCGAATCCGACAACACCCGCGACGCTCGATTTCTTATCCCGCTTCCATGGCCGCCAAAGATGGCCGTGCATCCAAACCGGACAGCGCAAGCGGGAGATTGCAAGTGGAAACCGAACAGTCCGGCAATGTGCCGACCTTCGATGCGATCATCATCGGTGCCGGGCTTGCCGGGATGCAGCAGCTGCACCTGCTGCGCGGGCTGGGCCTCAGTGTACGGGTCTATGAGGCCAGCGACGATGTCGGCGGGACCTGGAACATCAGCCGCTACCCTGGTCTGCGGCTCGATTCCGAAAGCCACACCTATGCTTACGCCTTCGATGACGAAATCCTGCAGGAATGGAACTGGACCGAACGCTTCGTGGGACAGGACGAGCTGTGGCGCTACTTTCGCTTTGTCGCCGAAAAGCTCGATCTCCGGCGTGACATCGTGTTCGACACCAAGGTTGAACGCGCCAGCTTTGATGAGGACCGCAATGTCTGGCTGGTCGAAACCTCGGACGGGGCTCGGGCCGAAGCTAGCTATCTGATCTCCTGCATCGGCGCGCTGGTCGCCGCGCCGCAAATGCCACGGATATCCGGGATCGAAAGCTTTGCCGGCGAAGCCTATCACACCAATGCCTGGCCGCGCGATCATGTCGTCAGCTTTGAAGGCAAGCGCGTGGCGGTGATCGGCACCGGGGCTACCGGTGTTCAGATCGTGCAGGAAGTGTCCAAGACCGCAGGGCACCTGACCGTATTTCAGCGCACCGCCAACTGGTGTGCGCCGCTGGGCAACGGCCCTATCAGCCAAGCCGAAATGGACGAGATCAAGGCCAACTACAAAGATATTTTCGCCCGCTGCAAGGCGACATACGCCCAGTTCGATCACCAGATCGACCCGCGCAGCGCGCTTTCGGTTTCAGCCGAGGAGCGCGAGGCGCTTTTTGAAAAGCGCTACTACGAACCGGGCTTCAGCATCTTCCTGGGCGTATTTATCGATTGCCTATTCGATCCGCGTGCCAATGCGCTGCTCAGCGATTTTGCCGCGCGCAAGATCCGCCAGCGCGTCAATGATCCCAACGTGGCCGAGATCCTGATTCCCAAGGACCATGGCTTTGGATCGCGGCGCCTGCCGCTCGAAACCAACTATTACGAAGCCTACAACCGCGACAACGTCAGCCTGGTCGATTGCCGCGCGACCCCGATTGAGGCGATAACGCCGGGCGGAATCCGCACCAGCGAAAGCGAGCTGCCGTTCGACATGATCATCTATGCGACCGGGTTCGACGCTGTGGTCGGCCCCCTCGCCCGGATCGACGTGCGGGGGATCGGCGACCAGGTGCTCAAGGATAAGTGGGCCGATGGCCCGGTCTCGTGGATGGGGATGCACACTAACGGTTTTCCCAACTTGCTGATCGTCGGCGGGCCGAACAGTTCGGCCACGCTGTGCAACGTCCCGCGCTGCATCGAGGACATGGTCGGCTGGACGACGCAGCTCATCGCCCATGTTCGGGCCAATGGCCACAGCCGGTTCGAAGTGACCGAGCAGGCCGAACAAGGCTGGACCGATGCAATCCTAGCGGCGTCCGAACAGACGCTTGCCGCGCATGTCGACTCCTGGTTCACCGGGGTCAACAGCAACATCGACGGACGCCAGAAGCGCCGCTTCCTGCTCTACCCGCCCGGTGCGGTATCCTACCGCGAAGAGCTCGAAGCTTCTGCCGCACAGTCCTATCCGCAGCTGACATTCGCCTAAGGATACGAACCATGAAATGGACCATTGGGGAAATCACCGTCACCGCGATCGTCGAACACGAGATGACCGGGTTCGAGGTGATCATGCCTTCTGCCACCCCGGTTCGCGTTGCAGACGCGGCCTGGCTGCGGCCGCACTTCGTTGACGAAAACGGCAGTCTCAAGGGCGCAGTCCAGGCCTTTGTGGTCGAGACACCAAGCTGCCGGATGGTGATCGATACCTGCGTCGGTAATGACAAGAACCGGCTGGCCATGGCGCAGTGGAACCAGCACCATGGGCCGTTCCTCGAACGGATGCGGCAGGCCGGGTTCCCGCCGGAAAGCATCGACTTCACGGTTTGCACCCACTTGCACGTCGATCACGTTGGCTGGAACACCTACCTTGAAGATGGGGTGTGGAAGCCGACCTTTCCGAATGCCCGCTATCTCTTCGCCAAGGCGGAGTTTGATTTCTGGCAAGAGGCACTGACCGCCCCCGCGCTGTCGCTGGCCGATGCCAGCAATCCGACCGAACTGTTCAGCGCTGCGGGCGATGCCGATACCCGGTCGGCTCACGCAGATTCGATCCAGCCGGTTGTCGATGCGGGCCTGGTCGATCTGGTCGCGACCGACCACGTAATCTGCGCTGGCGTCCGCTTGGTTCCCAGCCATGGGCACACGCCCGGCCACGTCAGCATCGCGATCGAATCACAGGGCGAAACCGCGCTGATTACCGGGGATTCAATTCACCACCCGGTCCAGATCGCGTTCCCTGATATTCGCACGCACCTCGACTTCGACGGTGAACAGGCAGAAGAAACCCGGTTTGGCCTGCTTCGCGATGCCGAAGCGAGCGGACTGCTGCTGATCGGCACTCACTTTGCCGCCCCCACGGCGGGGCGGATCTGCCGGCATGGTGAAGGCTGGCAGCTGGTCCACGAAACCACCGATTGAACGAAGGAGGCGAAAAATGAGCAGAGCAGAGCAGCGCGCAGCGGCAGTTGAAGCTGCAATCGCCGATATTCGTACGATCATGATGAAAAAGGGCGAAACCCGCGAAGGCCTCGAGGCCGTCAGGCAGCGGTTGATTGCCTTGGCTGCACGGTCCGATCTGTTTCAGGCCGAGGACTTTCCCACGCCCGGCGAGGGAGAGAGCGGCAATTCCGCACTCTACCGACTCTACGAGGAAACCGACGGGACCTTCGCCCTCTACATCAATGCGTCGGGCGGCAGCTATTCCACCCCGGTGCACAATCACACCACCTGGGCAGTCATTGCCGGCATTTCCGGAGGCGGCGAACAGAACCACTTCTTCAAACGCGGAGCCGATGACAAGCCCGAGCGCATCGGTGGCAAGCTCGTGACGCCGGGCGAGGCGGTTGCCTTCCTGCCCGATGAATTCCACGCGATCGCCATCGATGCACCCTTGCTCAACTTCCATCTCTACGGACGCGGTCTCGAACAACTCGATGCGCGGGAGTATTACCGCGAAGCTGAAGGGCAGTGGGCGATCTTCCCGCCACATTCCGACATCCGCGACGCGCGCGTCTCGGCCGTAGGTTAAGCCTCGGATGGTAGGGAAACTCACCGGAGCACAGGTTCGCGCGTCGCTGATGGCCGGTGGCGAGCTGGCGCTGATCGATGTGCGCGAACAGGGCGTCCACTACCAAGGGCACCCGTTCTTTGCCTGCTCGATCCCGCTCTCGCGGCTTGAACTGATGGTGGACGAACTACTGCCCCGCAGGACGGTGCCGATCGTCTTGCTCGATAGTGGTAACGAGGGTCTCGCTGAGCGCGCAGCCGTCAAGATGGCCGAGCTGGGTTACTGCGACATCGCGATTCTCGAAGGTGGCTGTGCGGGCTGGGTCCAGAGCGGGGGCGAACTGTTCAGCGGGATGAACGTCCCGTCCAAGGCGTTCGGTGAATTCGTCGAGCACACCTATGCCACGCCGCGGATCACGCCGAATGAACTCATCGCGCTGCAGCGCACCGACAGGCCGCATATCATCCTAGATTCTCGACCGTTCGACGAATACCACCTGATGAACATTCCGGGCAGCATCGACATGCCCGGGGCTGAGCTCGCCTGGCGGGTGCATGATCTGGTTCCTGATCCCGATACGCTGGTAGTGGTCAATTGCGCCGGACGTACCCGAAGCATCATTGGCTGCCAGTCGCTGCGCAATGCAGGCATTCCCAACCCCGTGGTCGCGCTCAAGGATGGAACGATGGGCTGGGACTTGGCGGGCCTTTCCTGCGAACGTGGATCGTACCGCACTGCACCGCCGCCCGGCCCCACTGCCACCGCTCGAGCACAGCACGCTGCGCAAGAAGTAGCGAGGCGCTATCAGGTATCCTTCATCGAACGGGCGATGGCTCAGGCATGGATGGCCGATCCTGCCCTCACAACTTACCTGCTCGATGTGCGAACTGCAGAGGAGTTCGGCCAGACCCATATCGTCGGCTCGCGGCACGCGCCCGGCGGACAGGTGGTGCAGTCGACCGACGAATTCGTGGCGGTCCGCGGAGCTCACGTCATCTTGATCGATCCGCAGCAGGTCCGTGCGATCATGACTGCTTCCTGGCTTAACCAGATGGGGCTCAATCATGTCCACGTCCTGCTGCCCGAGGGCGAAGACGGCTTTGGCGGGTGGCCCCTCGCCGCTGGCATTCCAGGCCATGCAGCGCCATCGCTGCGAGGCATAGAGCAGGTCTGCGCGGAAGATCTGGCTTCCCTGCTTGGTCAGCCGGGGCTAGCCGTGATCAATCTCGCCACCAGTCTCGCGCATGCCCGCAGGCACATTCCCGGCGCCTTTTGGGCGGTGCGATCAAGGTTGGCCGAAGCCCGCGAAGCAATCGGCGCCGTTCAGCGGATCGTCTTAACCGCTGACGATCCCAGCCTGGCCGGACTGGCCGCCCCAGAGGCGGAAAAACTGTGGCATGATGGCACAGTCGAGGTGTTAGCTGGTGGAAACGCTGCCTGGTTCGCAACCGATCGCCCGATCGAGACCGGACACCAGCGCATGACCACCATTCACGACGACATCTGGTACAAACCCTATGAGCTGGGCGATGATTATGCCTCCGCCGCCCGCGCCTATCTCGAATGGGAAGTGGGCCTGCCCGATCAGGTTGCTCGAGATAAAACGATCCAGTTCAGGATCTATGATTAACTTACGCGCGCGTCATTCAGGCTGTGCTGAGACATTGGCAAGGAAGGACAGCAGTTCGGCAGTCACTCGCTCCGGGCTTTCTTCGGGCGCCCCATGTCCCACTCCCGGCAGTAGCACCTTGCGGACCAGTCCGGGGTAAATCTCGTCCAGCTGATCATAGAGCGGCTGCATCGCGGTGAGCGCGGGATCGGCAGCGCCACCAATGAACACCGTGGGCTGGTTGATGCGCTGACCAGCCCAAGCCGCAGTCAGCTCCCAGTTCAGATCGCGACAGCGGTAATGCGCCAGCGGCGGCGTAAAGCCGTGCGCAGCGTAGTGACGGACATATTCAGATAGTGCTGCCTCCCCTAGCCAAGCCGGGACCTGGCCGGGATCGGGCAGAGTATCGAGCGCGGTTTCGCCCGGCATCACGATCAACCGCCAACGCTCCGCCTCGCTCGCTGTGCCCGAAATTGCGTTGAAGATGCTTCGTAGGCTCACCGCCGGATCGCGATCGAACTGCGCGTCGGCCAGACCCGGTTCTTGGAAATAGTGATGGTAGAAACGTCCGCCAGTCTGCGCCTCAATTCCAGCCCAGCCCGCAGATGGGGGCTGGACCTCACGCGGGGGGACTACAGTGCTGACCAACGCGAGCGCAGGAAACAGGTCGGGCCGCAGCCGCGTAGCCGCCGCAGCCACCCAGGCGCCAAGGTCGTGTCCGACCAACACCGCCCTCTGCTCATCAAGCGCATCCAGCAGGGCGACAATATCGCCGGCACAGTGGAGAATCGTATAGTCCCGGCTATCGGCGGGCTTCCCACTTTCGCCAAAGCCGCGAATGTCCGGAGCGATCACCCGGTATCCGGCTTGCGCCAGCGCCGTAATCTGATGACGCCATTCGAACCAAGTATAGGGGAAGCCGTGCAGCAGGATCACCGTCGGCCCTGCCCCCTCCTCAACATAGTGGAGCGCGATGCCGTTGGCCTCGATCGTGCGGTGTCCGAAGCTGGCGGGGTCGATCCCGTCTGGCATCGGGGTCAGTTGCCCGCGAAGCTGGTGATGTCGACCGGAGCAATTCTGTTGGCTGTGCAATAGTCATCGTACCGCTTGAGCATGGTCTTCCAGTTCTCGACCGCGAGAATGTTGTCGTTCTCGTCGACAATGTTCCAGTCGCCCGTCACAATGTTTAGCGTCACGACATCCTCACCCGGTTGGGCGACAGGCGTGTGCGCCGAAGCGGCAGTCTCGAAGACGAAGCTGCCGGGACCGGCAATCCACTCGTGTTCCTTGTAGCCCCAGCTTCCGGACAGGGTGTAAACATGGACCGTGCCCGAATGGTAATGCTTGGGCAATTCCATGCCGGCAGGCACGCGCAGCAGCGACACCCATTCACCGTTGACCGGATTGAGCCGGATGATCTTGAGCCCAAGCTCTTCCGAATAGGGGAGAAATGGAATCCAAGGCAGCGCTTCGACATCGGTCAAGGCCGCGCCGACGGTATTTGCGAAATAGTTCATGGCAAGCTCTCCAGGGGTGGGTTCGAGGTCTCCGGACGCAAGCCGGTCAGACCGCGGCTTTCAGTGCGCCGGCCGCTGCTCCGGTCCAGGCCGTTGGCGCCATGCTTTCCGACCATGCCGCGACCCGGTGCAACAACCGCAGGCTTTCCCCGATGTCCGCCGACACGCCGTAATGGGTCGTTCCAACGTTGTCCCACAACGCAACGTCACCCGGTTCCCATTGGTGGCGAACCTGCAGTTCGGGAACCTTGCTCATGTCGTTGGCGATCTTGATCAACGCCTCGCTGACATCGGCCTCATAACCCTTGATCCGCTGGATATAGGCATTGCCGACAAACAGGCAGGGTTTGCCGGTGGCATGATGTGCCACCACCGCAGGGTGGACCGCATGTTCGCGGTGCGCGGCGATCTTCTCGATCACCGATTCGTCACCAAAATCGTGGCGCATCATGAGGTACAGTGAATCGTGCTCCATCTCGACATTGCGGAACAGCAGCTTGAGCCCCTCGGGCAGGCGGTCATAGGCCGAGGTCATGCTTGCCCACATCGTGTCTGCGCCGAACGGTACCTCGGCGGCCTGCAGTACCGACATGATGTTGGGATGGGTCCGAGCCGTCACATCGTGGTGCCACAGGTCGGTAGTGGCCTTTGCGTGCTCGGTCTTGAGGCGGCGGACCACCATCACTTCGGGGTGGCCTTCTTCGGCCATGGTCGGCGCGAAGGTGTGCTTTTCCAACCTGTCACCAAAGCCCAGTGCGACCGTCTTCATCTGATCGAACGTCAGGCTCTGCTTGCGTGCAAACAGGACGCCATAGGTCCACAATGCTTCGCGAAGATCAGCCCGACCGGCTTCGTCCAGTTCGGATAGATGGCACCCTTCGATCCAGCCACCGATCACTGGCGTGCGGGGAACGACGCGGAATTGCGAATAGTCGCGAGTTTCAAGCGCTGCTGACATGGCACTCTCCCAAGACTTCTTATTGTCTTGACGATGTCCGATCCTAAAAATGCGGATTTGACATTCTGGGCCATCAATTGGACATATTGGGACATGGTGCACGATTCCATTCCAATGGCCCGCAGTGCAGTCCTTGATGGGTTCGAAGCCACAGCGCTTGGCCTTTGTCTGGACGTAGATGCCCTGCTGCATCGAGCCAGGATTCCACGCGCCAGCTTGCGCGACACCGAATTGCCGGTGCCGACTGCCAGCATTGTCACGCTGCTTGAAGATGCCAGCATCGCTGCGGGCAATCCCTCGTTCGGGCTGATGATGGCCCAGGCGCGCAGTTTTTCCGTGCTAGGTCCGGTTGCACTGGTGATGCGCGAACAGCCCGATCTGCGCGGCGCACTGCTAAGCCTTAGCCGATTGGGCCGCGCCCAGGCCGAAGCGATCGAACCCACGCTAGAAGATGATGGGGAGACCGCAATCCTCACTTTGTCGCTTGCTCCGGACTTACCGCGCCCCGCCACTCAAACCATTGAACTTGCAATCGCAGCGATCGTACGCTTGCTGCGCCACTTCCTTGGTCCTCAGTGGTCGCCACAAATGCTCACGTTCAGCCACCGTCGGCCAGCTGATACCACGCCCTATGGACGCATTCTGGGAGTGACGCCGGTGTTCTGGATGGAACGCAATTCGATCGTTCTGCTCAGTGCTGACCTTGACTCACCTATCGCCGATGCGAATCCAATATTCAGTCGTCAACTTGAACGGATGGTTGAACGATCTACGCAGCAACGTGCGGCGCTTCGCAGCCAGCAGGTTGCCGAGGCCATTCGCAGGTTACTGCCCACTGGCGATTGCAGCGCGCAGAATATTGCCAGCCAGTTCGGCGTCGATCGCAGAACCCTTAACCGTTGGCTAGGAACTGAAGGCCTGAGCTATTCGCAACTGCTAAATCAGACCCGCACTTTGCTGTGCAATCAATATCGCAATGAGGTTAGCTACACTCTCACTGAAATTGCTTATCTACTGGGCTTCTCGAGCCTGAGCACCTATTCGCGCTGGCGGCGAGAGCAGAAGCGTGCTCAGATTTATCGACGCGCGAGGAGTGCACCAGACACGAATGAACCGAAGCTTTGAGCCCCTTTAGATTTGCCATTAATCGGCGGCTCAATCCGCAAAAATGATAATCAACGCTTTTGCAATTGAAGGGGTTGCTGTTCAGACCATTGACCGTGCCGTTTCTCTTTGACCAAAGACACGGATAACTGGCTCTACTAATCTTTCCATTCGCTTGCGCAGCGCTGCATTCAATTAGGCACTGGCAGTAGCCGATCGCAAGTGCCTCGGCGCCGCGAAACTGGCACTCACTCTAATCGCTCAGCAGCCTTCATTCTCATAATCCCGCGTGCCAGGATCTGCCCGAGTTCCGTAATGCGCTCCTCAGCCGTCATGGTTGCAGGATCAGGCCCCTCTCCGGTCCAGGCGGGAGGCGGAGGGTAAAGCTTGGCGTAAAGCTCTACGACTAAATTAGGCCGTTTCGCGATCAGCGCTAAGAGCACTTTGGCAGGCCCCGTAGGCTGACGCCGGCCTTGCTCCCAGTTAATCAGTGTTCCTTCGGATACGCCGATGCTCTCTGCAAACGCCTTCTGAGACAGGCCCGATTTTG